>JANOUJ010000124.1:0-2646 GCA_031416815.1 Chitinophagaceae bacterium | reverse complement strand
GTATCATGCATGCTGCCAATAAACTGTGTTGTTTCAGGAATTACAATTCCTTTTTCAGCCAGTATTGCTCTTACTTTTTTATTATTAAGTATATAGGATTGAACCCTGGCATTGGTAGCGCCCGGCCTTCCGCTGCAGGCGCCGCAATCATGTGCGCCGTGATGCGGATTGTTGGCACTGCTGCTTCCATGCGCTACAATGTAAACTACCGATGCAAAATGCTTTATCAATCCAATACCACGCAAAAAACCTTCTGATCTTGTTACCATCTCATCAAGGGTATAACCTATCTGCAACCCATTCTCCACATCATCCAAACTTTTATTTTCAATGGTAAGCACAGATTGTTTATCCATATGCCCGTAAGCATTTGAAATAGCAGGACTCATTTTGGGTCGAAACAACATTTGCATCTTTTTTGCCAAAGCCCAAAAACCAAAAGCAATGCTTAGGAAAAAACCTGTGATAACACCGTGTGTGTATTTTGTATAGATGAGCTCGTCTTCCCTAACCATTTTTGCATCAGATTCTTTGATCAGGTATTTGGGTGTTACCGGGGCCGGGCAAAGCTTATCATAAAACTTACTGCCCTCCTGCTGAAAATAAAACTCTACACCAAAAAAACCGGGAGCGCCAAAGGTTTCGGCAGTTTTATCTACTGCTTCAATATGGCGGCGTATAGAATCTTCCCGTTCATCAATGCAGAAGATAGCCTGCAGCGAAGCGGCATTTGTAACATGCGGAACGATCTTAGCGGCACCATTAAACCGCAACTCTCTTCTCTCATTAGAAAGCAATATCCCTTTCAGGACCGAGTCGTAATAACTCCATTCAAAAGCATCCTGCCATATTTCTATTACTTCCGCCAGTTCTGTTTTAGGAATATCGGCCAACAGGTCAAGTGGTGGTGCAGTTACACGATTGGCCAGTGGTTGCCATTTGCTGCCCAGGCTATGATCCAGCGCATCCAGTTCCATTAGCAATTCAAATTCTACCAATTCTTTGAAAGTGATCTTTTTGTTGTCGAGCAGGGTTTGCGGATTATCTTCCACCGCACTTACAAAACCGCTCCAGCCATGGTGGGCAAAATGCTGGTCGAAAAGATACTGTTCAAAATATTCCTCCTTGCCAACAATTTTTTTAAGAAGATCTGTAATGGAATGATTGCCGGATAAAAATTGCGCTCTTACAGTTTTTGTTTTAAAGAAACTTACAAAACTGTTCTTCTCCATTTCTTTCATGCTCTCCATAAAAGGTTTATTAACTACTGGGAAACCGTCAATCGCAATCCCCTGGTCTAAAAAACCGCAAAGTATGCGAAACAGCAATGGGTGAACTTTATTGTCAAGGTCTATCTTATATACATCTTTCCAAAAACTGCGCAATTGACCGATACGGGGATGATTAACGGTGTCGTACTCTTTGCTGATCAGTTTTTCTTTCCAGCCAGCCACTGCCTCTTTTCCTTTTTTATTGGCTATCACCATTTCAAGGATATCTTTCCTGATCCTCCCGGTTTTATACATCCCCCGGTATTCAGTTAATTGCAGGTGTACCTGGAACCCGAATATTTTTGATCCCTTAAAGATTGCATCATAAAATTTCATATGCTGAAAAGCATGCAAAGAATTATGATGAATAAAATCCTTTAAGGCCTGTTGCGAAGGCAGAAGATGCTTCAACTCATGCAAAACGTGTGCTTCGTCAAATGTATGTTTGCTCATTATGGTATTAAATTTTGGGTTGAGGCGTTTGCCTCAACCCAATTAAAAAATTAATGTCTCAATTCCGCTAAGCTGAATTTTGGATTTTTTTCATCCTTGATATAGGAAACCTCTTTATAAAACTCCACTTTTCCTGTATCAATATTATGCATAGCTCCAACAATGCCAATTTCACCTTTGTCCAGCATTTCTTCGAGTATAAAACTACGCTCAATAATATTTTTTACCCCTCGCTTAACATTTAATGAAGATACATTCTCAACAAACTTCCCGTTTTTTGAATTTCTCTTATCAATAGCCGTTGTTTCTGATTCGGCATAAACAGCGGGTTGCAATTTGGACAATAGCTCAGTAAGATTTCCCATTTCTACATGGTCGCAGGCGCCTCTTACTGCTCCACATTTGCTGTGTCCAAGAACTACTATTAGTTTAGACCCTGCTAGTTTACAGGCAAACTCCATGCTGCCCAATATGTCTGTATTCACTATATTACCGGCAATTCTGATAGAAAAAATATCACCCAATCCCTGGTCAAAGATCAACTCGGAAGAAGTACGGCTGTCAATACAACTGAGTACGGTGGCAAATGGCCATTGCCCGTCACGGGTTGCATTCACCTGGGCTAATAAATCTCTTTGTGCTTTCAAATTTTTTATAAACCGTGCATTGCCTTCCTGTAAAATTTCCAATGCCATCCTTGGTGTTAAACTCGATTGTGTTTCTTTTGTATGAACTCTCATTTTTTAATATGTTTTAATTTTTTTAATAATAATTTTTTTATGCCGGTTCAATAAAATTGACCGTTTCCACTGTTATATTTCTTGTTTTTGCATTGCTTCTGAAATCACGGATGAGTTCCACCACATCGTATGCAATGGATTTAGAATTGGTGCAATCAATAACAACTTTTGAATTTTTCGGG
>JANOUJ010000123.1:0-2965 GCA_031416815.1 Chitinophagaceae bacterium | reverse complement strand
TGGCAACTGGTATTCATAAGTGATTCAAGGCTGGCCTGTGCACCGGCATTACCCGAAGTCATTAATGCAAAGAGATCTTTTAAAAAAGCAATGATGGATGAAATATCAGCATTCAATGCAACAATTTCAAAAGGCAGGCGGTTTGTATCCCGGATTTGAGTAATGTTTTTAACAACATGCTTATACGGTTTACCAATGTGCCCTTCTATCCGCAAAAAATTATAGGCCTCCAGGTCGTACAACAAAGGATGACGGATATCATCATCGGTTGCATTATACTTTGCAGCATGATAAGATAAGTTTCGCCTGATCTTTCCCTGTTCCAGTTTTTCGGGGCTCCAGTTTTTTAGTAATTCATCTGCTACATTATTAACAGCATAATAATATGGAATTGATTTTGTTGAAAACGGAACACCTGCCAGTATCGAAGGTGTTATGCGGATATTGCCATCCTTGCTTTTATTTTTACCCTGTATTACCGGTGGCGGCACATTAAATTTTTGGGTAAGCAGTGCTAATTTTTTGAATAATATTTTTAACTGAGCAACTTTTTTTTGTTCATTACTTAAAATGGGCGACGGAATAAAATAATGCCGGTAATTGCTGTTTTCTGCGGATGTATCGGGTATGGCAAGATCGAGCAACAGGTGCCTTGGAAAAATATCATCGGGGCAACATATACCTATAACTTCAATTCCGGTTTTTTTGAATTCGCTGTATGCCTGTAAAATATCGGAGAAAAGATTGTAATAATACTGGATGGCTATCAACTGCTCAGGAGTTATGCTGCCATCGTTTAAAAAATTAAAATCATTTGCCAGTGTTGCAAACGGATTTGTTGGAAACTCATCGGCCAACAACGGTTGTAAAACATTGTAAGCCTGTGTTAACGAGGTTTGTGTTTTAACAAGAAATGCATTGCTCAGTATTTTACGGTATGCATCAAAAATATTCAGGCATTCGAATAAGGGAGTTGCTGTAACATCAAACCTTTTCATGGATAATTCCGGCAGGTTAAGCCAGGGATTTGCTGTGGCGCCGGCTCCGTTTAACAAAGCACCAACATTGGCTTTTTCAACCAACAGCGGCCTGAAGTTTACGGTAACATTAATCCCTTTATCATCGCATGAATTGGGATCGCAGTTTTTGTTATTTTCTTCAAGCAGTTCAACAAAGATCAAAACAATTTTTTCTCCATCAGCAAGAAAGGCATTGTTTAAAACTGTAGTGCCCGCTTCTTCAGCTTCCTGCTTTAATTCCCACAAATCAAACTTCTGTGTTTTTGCAGCTATATCAACAAATTTGCTGTAATATTCACATTTAACGGCATCAAAAATATCTGTTGTTCTTTTGGTGTATGTTATTTCGGGCACCGATACCAGGTAGCCCGAGCTGGTAACACCCACACCTTTGGTAATGGTAATACTGCTGCCATCGGCTGCGGTTATTACCTGTAACCCACACACAATACCAATGCCCGATAAGTTGGTACGGGTCATTCTTCCCTGTTCATCCAGGTAACCGAACAGATCGTTAAGGTTATCAGATGTAAGCACCTGATCGGCTACAAACTTTGGATAGTCTGAATTGGCTGCTGTAGGTATCATAACTATAAATTTATTTTCCGCCGGGGCGAAACGTAAAAAATTTAATTTTCTTTTTTCTTTTTAATCTGTTCATCCAGTTTTTCATTGCTGATAATTGCGGTATGGCCCAGGAACACACGGTTATCATCATTGCCATCAATACAATCGTGCAGTGTTGCCTGCGGGTAAACATTATTTAAACCGGTAAATACCTGTAACAGGTCATTGAGCCTGTTGTGAAGTATAACTGCATCGGGTTCGGCTTTGGCAAGTTCGGTAAGCCATTTACAATACAGGTTGCCAAATTCCTTCAGTTCTTTTTTACTAACCCAGCATATTTTTAAACCAAGGTGCGCCGGTGTTTCCATACGTATGGCCTGCTCGGCAAAACGGCGAAATTCCATCCCTTTATTGGCAAGCCCGTCTTCGCCATTTAATACCACCGTAATTCTGAATGAATAAGGATTCCGTTCATCGCAGTCACTGCATGCTGCATCCAGGCATACACTTAGTAAAGGATCACCATCGGGGAATTGAATACCCGGGATATTGTGTGGCCGTAACAAAACATGCTCCACTATAAAAATCTGTTCATCAATCAATAATTTTTTTGCAAATGCAATGATCCCGTCCCTGGCAGCTTCGGCTGCAGCCTTGGTTTTAAAATGTTGTTTACGGGTGGCAATTACTTCGCCGGTATCATCAACCAGGTTAACTACAAATGCTTTTATTTTTTTTATGGTATAGTGTGCTGGGTTTGTTATGTATAGAAATACATTATCAATTTCATCCCATGTTTTTTGCTCTGCAACTTCCAGCATATCATCTACATACCTTGTGCTGCCGCTTAAATATATTTTTTTGTTTTCATCTACAAGTCGCCACCTGCGTTCGTATAATTTTCCATCAATGTCTTTTTCTTCATAAAGTTGTACACTATCGGTGTAAGAAGTTTTGCCATAACCCAAAAGCAGTTTTATCCGGTTTACCAGGCCGGCAACATTTTCGCTGTTGCAAACCATGGCAGGGTTCTTATAATTAAAAGATTTTGCCCTGTTGCGGCTCAACTCCGGAACGTTTTGTAAAAACGAAATTTTATTTTCAATCAACTGGCTGTCGGCAATGTCTTTTTCATCGGTGTATGAATAAAGCATTAATGCATAATCATTAAATGTTTCGGCAAACCTTGCAAGCAGATGGTCAAGAAACCGGTTACGCCTGTCTAAAAACATATCATGGTTCTCAATCAATGCATACAATGCCGGGGCATCTAAACCATTGTATAAATCACTTAACCCAAATATTTCATCTGTTTGCAGCAAACGTGAAAAGTAAGTTTGTGTTACCGTATTATCTACAGCAAACAGTTCTTTTGCATT
>JANOUJ010000122.1:0-5176 GCA_031416815.1 Chitinophagaceae bacterium | reverse complement strand
GATTTTGAACTGAGGGTAAGGGAAGGTCCGCAGGCTGTTTATGGAAACATTACCATCTCCGGCAACAAAAAAACAAAAGATTACGTAATACGCCGGGAATTAAGAACCATACCCGGTGAAAAATTCAGCCGTTCGGATATTATACGTACCCAGCGTGAACTGGGCCAGCTTGGTTTTATTGATGCAGAAAAAATTAACCCGCAGGTGGTGCCCAATGCTGAAAACGGAACCGTGGATATTAATTGGGGTATTGAAGAAAAATCAGGTGATCAGCTTGAACTCTCCGCAGGTTTTGGAGGAGGAATAGGCTTAACAGGTACACTGGGTGTCTCTTTTAATAATTTTTCTATAAAAAATATTACCAAACGTTCAACCTGGGATCCGTTGCCATCCGGCGACGGACAAAAGCTAAGTGTCAGGGTACAATCAAATGGTAAAGCTTTCCGCTCATATAATGCATCATTTACCGAACCATGGTTGGGGGGTAAAAAGCGTAATTCATTCACCATCGGGTATTCCAACACCAAGTATGCGAATGCATATGATACGCTTACAGGCGCTTATTGTAGATCATGTGGCGATAACTCATTCGTAAAAACTGCAAGCTTCAATGTTTCTTTAGGTAAGCAGTTAAAATGGCCTGATGACTTCTTTAATTTAATTTATTCATTGAATGTGCAGCGATATAAACTTAAAAATTATAACCTGTTTGGTAATACAGAAGAATTAAAGAATGTAACATCTACCAATGTAAGTTTAAAAATTGCCCTGGTTCGTAATTCAGCTGGTCCCAATCCTATATTCCCAACAAGCGGGTCTAATTTTATGTTGAGTGGCCAGTTCACACTTCCTTATTCACTAATAGGCCTGAGTTCCGGTACAACCAATAGTTATAAACTGCCCGAATTTCATAAATGGCGCATGAATGCAGAATGGTATGTGCCTATTGGAGTGGCGAGAGGAACAGAAAAGAACAAACAGTTTATTTTAAAGGTTGCAGCCAAATACGGCTTCATTGGCAGGTATAATAAAAAACTGGACATTTCTCCGTTTGAGCGTTTTCAGGTGGGTGATGCAGGCCTGAGTAATAACTTTGCCCTTTTGGGATATGATATCATTGCCCATAGGGGATACCCGGTTTATGATAAATCAAACCCGAGATTAAATCCCGACGGTATCACCCCATCACAGTTCTTTACTATTTTTAATAAGTACACGATGGAGCTCCGTTATCCTTTCAGCACCAGTGCCGGAAGTACTATTTACGGGTTGGCATTTTTTGAGGCGGCAAATGGTTGGTATGAGTTTAAAGATTATAACCCGTTCAAATTACGCAGGTCGGCCGGTGTGGGCTTACGTTTCTTTCTGCCTATGTTTGGTTTGCTTGGGTTTGACTATGGTATTGGCTTTGACAGGTACAATAATACCAGCGGATTGAAAGGCGCAGCTAAGTTTACATTTATGTTGGGTCAGGAGCCCGAATAAATATACCAAATTGGTTTATTAGTTAATTTGTAAAAAATTACACGATGAAAAAACTCTTAATTTTTGCAACATGTTTTTTATTGTTTGCGGCAGGTACAACGGCGCAACGTTATGCAGTTATTGATTCTAAATACATTTTAGATAAGCTGCCGGAGTATAGGGACGCTCAAAAGCTGCTTGATCAGTTCAGCGAGCAATGGCAGCAGGAAATTGACCAAAAGCAGGCCCTGGTAGATAAGATGTTTAAAGAATATGATGCTGAGCAGGTTATGTTGAGCGATGTATTGAAAAAGAAAAGAGAGGATGAATTATACAATAAGGAAAAAGAGTTACGTGACCTGCAAAAAAAGCGTTTTGGTTTTGAGGGAGACTTGTTTAAAAAAAGGCAGGAGCTTATAAAGCCCGTTCAGGACAGGGTTTATAATGCAGTACAGAAACTGGCAGTTGAAAAGCAATATGATTTTATATTGGATAAAAGTGAAGGAATTACTGTTATCTTTGCCGACCCAAAATTGGATAAGAGCGCAGACATTATTAAAAACCTGGGTGTTAAATAATACTTAATAGCACAGTTTGGTGCAACTTTTGAATAAATAAACAATCTTATAAACTGTAAATCATAAACTTTAAAACAAAGATGAAAAAATTATTATTAGGAGCTGTGATGGCGTTTGGAATGATGAGTGCCTCAGCACAAGTAAAGATTGGTTATATTAATACCGATGAATTGATGAGCATTATGCCCGAAGCGGCAAAAATTAATACTGATCTGAACGAATACCAGACAATTCTGCAACAGCAGGGATTGGCCCTGCAAAAAGAAGCAGATACCAAAAGAGACCAGTATTTTAAAGATTCAGCCTCATTTTCAAACAGTAAAAAAGAAATTGTTCGGGACGAACTTGTAAAACTGTACACCCGTTTGCAAACCTATGATCAGGAAATGCAGGAAAAGGCACAAAAATATGCACAGGAAAAAATTGCCCCGGTAAGAACCAAGGCATTGGATGCCATTAAAACTGTAGCCAGAGAAAGAGGCTATACTTATGTTATTGATGAGGCCAGCAGTTCTTTATTGGTAATGCCTCCCGGCGATAACCTGTTGCCTGGAGTAAAAACCAAATTGGGTATTAAAGAGCCGGCACCTACACCTGCAGGTACAAAACCCGGCGGTAACTAATATTTTTTAGGTAAATTATATAAAAGCCTCCTGATTCGTCGGGAGGCTTTGTTATTTTTGGTGCATGAAGCAACAGCCCATTGGCATATTTGATAGTGGTTATGGTGGATTAACAGTTTTAAAAGAAATAGCCGCCGAACTGCCTCAATATGATTACTTGTACCTGGGAGATAACGCCCGGTCGCCATATGGTACCAGGAGCTTTGAAACTGTTTATGAATACACTTTGGAATGTGTAAAATGGCTTTTCGATCAGCGTTGCCCATTGGTGATATTGGCGTGTAATACTGCTTCTGCAAAGGCTTTACGGTCTATTCAGCAAAACGACCTCCCAAAGATGGATCCTTCTAAAAGAGTTTTGGGGGTTATCAGGCCAACAACGGAAGTTATTGGGCAATATACCCAAACAGGCCATGTAGGTATACTGGCCACCAATGGAACGGTAATCTCAAACTCATACCCGATTGAGATACAGAAATTTTATCCCGATGTTAAAGTATTCCAGGAAGCTTGCCCCATGTGGGTTCCGTTGGTAGAGAATAATGAGTATAACAGCCCGGGCGCCGATTATTTTATCCAGAAAAATATTGATAGCCTGGTGCATCGATCGGGTAGTATTGATACCATCTTATTAGCCTGTACACACTATCCATTGCTGATTGATAAGATAAGAAAAGCCGTACCGCCTGGTGTTACAGTTTTATCGCAGGGCGAAATTGTAGCTAAGAGCCTGGCCAAATATTTACAGAAACACCCAGCTCTGGAAGAAAACTGCTCGAAAAATGGGCAAATTGCCTTTTTTACAACTGATTCTGTAGATGACTTTAATAGCCATGGCGCTGTATTTTATGGTGAACCGGTAAAAGCCCGGCATTTGAGCCTGTAACTTGCAAATAAATCTAAAATCTGCAATGTAAAATCCAAAATTTTACCCTACTTTTGCCGTCCTTTCACAAACAGCAGGGATGGTGCCCTGGTGAGTGTAACAAAAACGGATTAGAAATTAATTTTTGTAAAAGCCTGCCTGACGGCAGACAGGGAAAAAACTTAAACAATGCCAGGTAAAAAAAGAACGTATCAACCACACAAGCGTCGCAGAAAATCTGTTCACGGATTTCGCCAGCGTATGCAAACAGCAAATGGCCGCAAGGTATTAGCAAGCCGCAGGAAAAAAGGACGTCACAGTCTGACTGTTTCCAGCGAACACGGTGATAAAAAATAAGATCACCCGATCTCCTAACAGGAGACCCGGTTAAAATAAATTCAGTCCCCCGATTTGTCGGGGGACTTTTTTACTTGTACTATTTAGTAATTTTAAAGGATTGGAAACCAAACAACGATATACTTTTAAAAAAGAAGAGAAGCTGAAAAGCCGTAAAACAATTGAACAGTTGTTTAAGAACGGACAGTCTTTTTCTAATTTTCCATTCAGGGTATTGTGGAAGTTTAATGAAGCGGCAAAAGCTCCATTACAAACCGGTTTTGCGGTAAGCAGTAAACATTTTAAAAAAGCTGTTGACAGGAACCGCATAAAAAGATTAATGCGTGAGGCTTACCGACTGCAAAAAAATTATTTGCAAAGCCAGCTAACACAACAGCAAAAACAACTGGCTGTATTTATTATTTATGTTGGAAATGAATTACCGGAATATTGTTTCATCTTCGACAAAATGGATCATGGTTTAAAACGGCTTATTAAAATTATATCCGAAAGCTAAAAATGAATGCACGTTTAGAGAAATCAGGCTCACTTAGACTAACAAAAGGCCAATTATTTGCTCATTATGCCGTAGTGCCTTTTCTTTTGGTTGTGCCTATATCAACAACATGCTCTCTCATTCAAATTTATCTTACGCATAATTATACAGGAGTTAGATCTGCAGAGGAATTGGCTATGACAGGATATCCATGGATTATACTGGCTTTAGTGTCATTTTTTATTCAAAAGAAACGTTTAAAATTCAAGCAAATCCAGGTTTCGGTAAAGCATGAAAATTTTAAAAAAGCTGTAATGTTGACCGCCAATAAATTAAATTGGGAAATTCAGAATATAACTAATGATTATGCTGTAGCAATTAGAAATGGCAAATTTCCGGGTCCAAGCTGGGGTGAACTAATAACAATTATAAGAAAAGGAAATGTTGTACTAGTTAACAGTATCTGTGATCCTAACAATAAAATATCAATTGCTTCGTGGGGATGGAATAGGAAAAATGTTGAAACATTTAAAATAAATTTAGAAAGTATAAATGATGAAAATTTTTCTGCAAATACTTAGCTTTCCGTTTATCGCTTTAATTAAACTGTACCAATGGATAATTTCGCCATGGCTGGGCTCCAAATGCCGCTATACGCCCACCTGTTCTCACTATGGAATTGAAGCTTTTAAAAAATACGGCCCCATAAAAGGACTCTGGCTTACCGCAAAGCGAATTTTAAGATGCCATCCATGGGGCGGACATGGGTATGATCCGGTGCCGTAAAAGTCGCCCTAGACACCCCCTAACCCCC
>JANOUJ010000121.1:0-3844 GCA_031416815.1 Chitinophagaceae bacterium | reverse complement strand
TTCATTACCGGCGATATTAAATACCACGAATTTTTTGACGCCAACCAAAGGCTGGTAGTTGCAGATATTGGCCATTTTGAGAGCGAACAGTTCACAATAGACCTGTTGTTTGATATTTTGAGCCAAAAATTCCCTACCTTTGCCGTCCTAAAAACGGGGGTAAACACCAATCCTGTTCAATACTTTTAGCTCAAAGGGTTGTAGTTTCTTCAACCAATGTTTTGGAAACAATAAACCACAAACTACAAACAAATAATATGGCCGCAGTTAAAGAATTTTCAATTGAAGAAAAATTAAGCGCACTGGTACTTTTACAAAAAGTAGATTGTAAGCTGGATGAAATTCAGATCCTGAAAGGAGAATTACCCATGGAAGTAAAAGACCTGGAAGATGAAATTGAAGGCTTGCACGCCAGGCAAACCCGTGTGGAAGAGGAAATAAATGGTATTCAGGAATTTATTGCCCAAAAGAAAGAGGGTATTAAAGAAGCTGAGGCGCTGGTTAAAAAATACGAGAAGCAGAGCGATAACGTAAAGAACAATCGTGAGTTTGAAGCCATCAATAAGGAGATTGAAATGCAAACTTTAGAAGTAAAACTTTGCGAAAAACATATTAAAGATGCCACCGAAGAGATTGCTGAAAAGGCAAGGCAGTTGGAAACAGCAAAAAAAGCGGTTGCCAATAAAGAAAGTCACCTGGTAGGAAAAAAAGGCGAGTTGGAAAAGATCATCAGTGAAACTGAGAAAGAAGAAAAGCATTATAACAAAGAAGGAGAAAAGGCCCGCAGTCATGCAGATGACCGCCTGCTCACCAGCTACGACCGCATTCGTAAAAATTACCGCAACGGACTGTCAGTGGTAGCGGTTGAAAGAGACAGTTGCGGTGGTTGTTTCCACGCTATTCCTCCACAAAAACAAAGTGAGATCAAACTGCGTAAAAAGATCATGGTTTGTGAGAACTGTGGACGTATTTTGGTGGATGCAGATCTGAATGATTCGGTTGTTGTTAAATAAGATACCGGATACTTGATACAAGATACTGGAAGAGCTCACGAATGTGGGCTCTTTTTTTGTGGGCCTGATGGTAGCTATTTTAAAGTAAATTATAAGTTGTGAGCTCGAAACCCCTCTCCACATGGAGAGGGGTTGGGGTGAGGTCACTTTTATTTCCTAATTTGCTGCTCTAATTCATGCTTCAAAAATTACACATACAGAACTACGCGATCATCAACGAACTTGAAATTGATTTTTCGGATAAACTGAATATCATCACCGGGGAAACCGGTGCAGGTAAAAGTATTTTAATGGGTGCGTTGACCCTGATATTGGGCGAAAGGGCCGACAGCACTGTGCTGCAGCAAAAAGACAAAAAAGCCGTGGTGGAAGCAATTTTTCAGGCTATGAAAAATAAAGCCATCATTGAGTTTTTAAGGGAGAACGACCTGGATGCTGAAGAGGTACTTACGATAAGGCGTGAGATAGCTGCAAACGGAAAATCAAGGGCATTCATCAATGACACACCGGTAAATCTTAGCCAGCTTAAAACACTTGGTAGTTTGCTGGTGGACCTGCACCAACAGTTTGATACACTCGAGCTGAATTCATCTGATTTTCAGCAGCAGGTGTTAGATGCATTGGCAGATAATACGGAACTGCTGCCGCAATACCAGGATCTTTTTCATCAATACAAAAGCGCAAAAAAAGAATTACTTGAACTACAGGCACAACAAACTGCCGCCAACGCAGCACTCGACTATAACCAGTTTTTGTTTGATGAACTGGAGGAAGCCAAATTTAAAGAGAACGAGCTGGAAGAACTGGATGCAGAATTGAAGTTGCTGAGCAATGCCGAAAATGTAAAACAGGAACTTGCAGGTATCTACTACGAACTAAAAGAAACGGAGCAGCCTCTGGTGCAGCAATTAAAGATATTGTACAACAAATTGCATGCGCTGGATCAATACCATACCGGTATTAATGAACTGGCTGTACGTTTGCACAGCACGCAATTGGAGCTGGCTGATATTGCAGATGAACTTGATCAGATAAACACCAGCATTAATTACAGCGCTGAAAGAATACAAATTGTGAACGATCGCATATCGATGGGCTATAAATTGCAGAAGAAACATGGTGTAACCACAACCAATGAATTGCTTGTTTTAAAAGATGAGTTGCAGCAAAAATTAAATGATATACTTAACCTCGGTGAAGCAATACTGCAAAAAGAAAAACAAACTGCTGAATTGCTGCAGCAGTGCGAAGCGAAAGCAAAAATAATTTCAGCCAACCGCAAAACGGCTATTAAGCCATTTGCAGAAAATGTAAATGAATTATTGGCACAAGTGGGTATGCCCAATGCACGTTTTAATGCCGAAGCACAACCCCTGGATGCATTAGGCGAACTGGGCATTGACAGGATCGAATTTTTATTTGATGCCAATAAAAGCAATCGTTTTGAGCCATTGCGTAAAGTAGCCAGCGGCGGAGAATTAAGCCGGCTGATGTTATGCATTAAATCGCTGGTTGCAAAAAAACTGCAATTGCCTACATTGATATTTGATGAGATCGATACAGGCATCAGTGGCGAAGCAGCGAGGCAAGTGGGAAACATTATGAAAGCACTATCTGCATCTCATCAATTAATATCAATTACACATCAGCCCCAGATAGCAGCTAAAGCAACTGCACATTATTTTGTGTATAAGGCAATTGAAAAAGATAAGATCGTTACTTCCATCCGCCTTTTAAACAATGATGAGCGCATTACTACCATAGCGCAAATGCTGAGCGGCGAAAAGCCCACTGCCGCTGCATTACAGAATGCCAGGGAAATGGTGGGGAATTAAAAATTCAAAAATACACAATTGCATACCGGAAGAATACTACTGTTTATTTTCTTAATGTCGGTACTGGCTTACCTGGTTTATGCTTTTTTCACGAAGAAGATAGATCCCCGCAGATCATTCAGCTTTTTCATTTTATATGTAGCTGTTAACCTGATCAGCGTATTTACCCTGGTGTTCATTTTCTCTTTTTTCTTAAATACTTATAAAGAGTTTTTCTTTAAAAGATAAGAATGTTATTTTTACTCCTCAATCATAAAATGTTTACGTATGTCTTATAACTTGTTAAAAGGAAAAAAAGGTATCATATTTGGAGCACTTGACGAAAGATCAATTGCCTGGCGCACAGCTTTACGGTGCCACGAAGAAGGCGCTGAGCTAATTTTAACCAATGCACCCGTTGCCATGCGAATGGGTGAAATTAATAAACTAGCTGAAATTGTGAATGCACCTGTTATTGCATGTGATGTAAGCAGCAACGAAGATGTGACCAACCTGATAACAAAAAGTATGGAACATTTTGGAGGCGGCGTTGATTTTATACTCCATTCCATCGGGATGAGTATTAATGTGCGTAAGGGAAAACATTATACCGAGATCGATTATGGTTTCAATACAAAATCGCTGGATATATCGGCGATGAGCTTACACAGAGTATTGGCAACAACTATGAAGATGGATGCGATCAATGACTGGGGTAGTGTAATTGCTTTAACCTATATCGCATCGCAGCGTGTGTTTCCCGACTATAACGAGATGGCCGATGCAAAAGCATTACTTGAAAGTGTAAGCAGAAGTTTCGGATATCATTACGGCGTAAAAAAACATGTGAGGGTTAATACCATTTCACAATCACCTGTAAAAACTACGGCGGGCAGTGGTGTAAAAGGGTTTGATGGATTTTTAGACTATGCCGAAAAAATGAGTCCGCTGGGTAATGCCAGTGCCGATGACTGCGCCAACTACTGTGTAATGATGTTTAGCGATATGACGAAGATG
>JANOUJ010000120.1:0-5910 GCA_031416815.1 Chitinophagaceae bacterium | reverse complement strand
GCTAATTCATTTTTAGATTTAATGAACTTTAACTACAATATTTTTATCATACGGGTCCCTTCAGCGACCTTAATCAGGATGAGTTGCCAGTATGATATAAATATTTCTGCCTCCTGTATAAAGATTCTAAAAAGAAAAAGGATGCTAAATCACATCCTTAAAAATATTCCTGCTTTTTTTAAAACTTGTCAGATCATATATTCCTGAACTTCTCTACAAACGAATCGGTAACAATGCCTGTTTTTAAAAGCGTGTAAATTTCTTTTACTCCATCAGGCACTTTTTTAGTGATGGTAAAACCCAGTTCATTTTTTATCTTATCAAAATTTACCCGGTAATCCCGTGGGTCTTCGCTGCTGTCAACATAAATAACGTTTACATTGGGTACTACATTGCAAACCTCTTTAATGATCATTCCCTTTGTATAATTCTCTTCAGTGCTGCCTACATTAAAAACATTGGCTTTAACTTTTTCAACCGGACTTTCGAGCACCAGTATTACGGACCTTGCCAGGTCTTCCACATGGCAATAAGGCCTCCAGAACTGCTGGCCCCAAATTTCCTGCTCACCGTGTACTGCAGCATTGCGGGTAAATTCATTCACCGTTAGATCAAACCGAATTCTGGGAGAAAAACCATACACGGTACTAAATCGTAGCGCTGTACTGCTCATTGAGCTGTCCTTTTTTTCTTCCAGTAAATATTTTTCAAACTTTACTTTTAGTTCGGCATATAAAGAAACAGGATTGAGCGGGGATGTTTCTACCACAAAGGAATCGGGGTTGGCCATCTTACCATAATTGCTGCAGGTGCTGGAGAACACAAAACGTTTTACACCGGCTGCTTCGGCTTTGTTAAAAAGTAAAACAGATCCATCCCAATTGGTTTCATTAGCCTCAAAGCTGAATTTTTTACAGGCCGGGTCGCCCACTATAGCTGCCAGGTGTGCAATGGCATCAATACCAGCAACCGCTTTATCCACGTCGTCGGCATTACGCACATCTCCTTTCATAAATTCAAAATTAGGGTTCAGCATTACATCATACAATGCATCACCACCAAATTTTAAAGAGTCCAGAGCCCGTACCTGGTAACCTTTACTTAACAACTGGCGAACCAAAACGGAACCAATGTAGCCGGCACCGCCTGTAACTAATACCTTCATAATAGCAGTATTTCGTTGCAAAGATAGGGGTTAAAGGTGTGGAGTTATGGGTTTAGTGTTTCGGGAAGATCACCTGTAAAAAATACAATTCATCTTGCCGGAACGCCAATGACAGTAACATTATCCGGTATATTCTTAACTACCACAGCGCCGGCGCCGATCATGGCATTCTTTCCCACCGTTATACCTTGCCGTATAACTGCGTTGGCACCGACAAACGTACCATCGCCAATATTTACATTGCCGCACAATACTGCGCCGGGGCCAATATGGGCAAAGGCGCCCACAATACATTCGTGCTCAATAATACAACCGGTATTACAGATGGCACCTGCAGCAATAAAAGCCAGCGGATTGATCGTAACATTGGCAGCAATCATTACGCCCCCGGCGGCAATGGTTGCTGATGCATCTATAAATGCAGCGGGGTGTATGGCATTTATTGTTGATGAATTATTCTTTTTCAGGACATCATAAATTTTCTTTCGCAGCAGGTTGTCGCCGACTGCAACAAAATAACCGCTGGCTTTAATGGCACTTAAACCGGTTTCCGAATTTTCTGTTCCAACGTACTGAAGGCCGAAAGGATTGTATTCCTTTTCAGCAACGTCGCAATATCCCGAAACATGCTTACCGGCGGCTTTAAAAATACCATATACCACAAATGCATGGCCGCTGTATCCTATTAATATCATTGCAGTTTTATTATTTATCTAATTTACCAAGGTTTTGTAAGCCTCCAGCATATTTTGCCAGATATTTTCCTGCCGGTAATTTTCCCGGACATGCTGTTGCAGCTTTTTGGCCATTTCCTGCATGTGTTGCGGATGCAACAATGCATATTGCAATAGCTTAAACATTTGCTGCTCATTTCCGCTTTCAAAAATCAGTCCTGTTTCATTATTGGTAACAATATCGATATTACCGGTTATGTGGCTACAAATGACCGGCAAACCCATCGAACCAGCCTGCAATAGCACATTCGGAAAACCTTCCCGGTGCGACGGAAAGACAAAGAAGTCTGCCAGTTGCAAAAAGTATTCTACCCTGTTACTCCAATTAATGTGAATGATTGACGAATTGCTTTCTATCTCATGCAAGGTAGCTTCAGGCAGAGGATCTAAAGCTGCTTCGTATTCGCCAACCAATATCACCTTCAGATTTTCATTATCTTTTTGTAATTGGGTAAAAACATTCACAAGTTCTACAACTCCTTTATCCTTTACCAACCTGCCTATACAAAGCAGGTATGTCTGTTGGGGGGAATAACTGATCTGCGCTTTGATCTCAGCAATTAATTTCTCATCCAGGTTCTCTTTATTAAACCGGTTAACATTTACACCGTTTGTTGAACCTTTTGCAATGATATGAAGTTTTGAAATTTTGCAAAGCTTGTTTTTACTGATAAACTGCATCAGCGATTGGCTGTTTGGCCACACATGGGTGGCCGCAGCATAAGTGAGTTTTTCAATAAACTTTAAGAGTTGGTACCTAAACCCTTTCTCCACCATCAGTGGCAGGCCTGCAACAGTATGTATCCTTATTTTTATACCGCAAATTTTTGCTGCCAGCATACCCAGCAAACCTGCCTTTGGCGTATGCGTATGTACAATATCGGGTCTTTCCTTTCTAAAAATTCTTATCAACCTGATCAGGCATTTAAGATCGGTAAAAGGTGTTATGCTCCTGGTCATGGGCACAATCATGTGCCTGCATTGCTCCATTTCAATTACTTCAGGCAGTTCCTTCCCGTCTGCACTTATCATCAGTACATCAAAAGCATTGGAAGCCATAAAACGTATTTGCCCCGGCAATAAATAACGCAAAGCCATGGGCACAGTTGTAATGCGTATCAATTTTTTATTGCTGTTCGTTTTAGACAATTGAATTTATTGAATGTTGTAAGCAGTTTCTGCCACTCAAAAATAACTTCATATTATTGAAAGACGATGGGAATTTTTGCGATACTTTTGGATTGAAATAAGCATCTCTGCAAAACATTACCGGAAACCATATCCTGTAAAATTAAAAGTCAATGAATTATTTAGACTTCATATTATTTCCTGTTTATGTTGCGTTGTTTTATTTCCTGTTCAGTGCACGCAGAAAAAACTATACCGACCCCATTCTGAGACATTATCACAAGCAGGGCTTCTGGATAAAGGTAATTGCTGTTATTGGATTCACTTTTTTTAATACCATGCTTTCCGTGGGAGATTCTTTCCTTTTGTTTTTTACTGAAGGGACCAATATCTGCCACATGATAATGAAAGATTTTTCACAAGTAAAATGGTTATACCTGCCCAGCCGCGATTTTGACGAAACCTTGCTAAAAAACCCTGGCAACTTGGGATACCTGAAGGGCGAAAACAATTATATGGTGGTAAGGATTACGGCTATTCTGTCTTTTATTTCCTTTCAAAAATACCTAATCCTCAATCTTTTTTTTTCCATGCTTTCTTTTTCAGGAGTATGGCGGCTATACCGGTTTTTTTATGAGGAATATCCGCATTTACATAAGCAACTGGCAATAGCCATTTTGTATTTGCCCACTTTTGTTTTCTGGAGTTAAGGCATTTTAAAAGACCCCATTTGTACAGGCGCAATAGGCTGGATAACGTATGCACTCTACGAGGCCCTTTATAAAAAGAAAGATATCCTCAAAAATGCGGTGATATTATTTGTTGCCGGCTACCTGTTATACGTAATTAAGGTGTATATACTCATTTCCTACGTGCCTTTCTTTTTACTTTTCCTGGTATTAAAAAATGTAACCCTTATTAAGAGCAGGCTGCTTCGGGTTACGTTTGTACTGGGTTTAGTTTTTCTTGCTATTACCATGTTTAATACCGTTATGCAACAACTGGCTGGCACGCTGGGGGCCTATGGAGGTAACGATGTAACTAAAAACATTTCCATATACCAAAAAGCCTATGCCGAGCAGGAAGATGTGGGCTCCAGCTTTTCGCTTGGTGTTGAATACGATGGTTCAGTTGGTAGCCTGATAAAAATTGCGCCTGCAGCTATTATTGCGACTTTGTACCGGCCATTTATATGGGAGTCAAAGAAAATATCAACTCTTTTATCTTCTATTGAAAGTATGGTGATCATGTTCTTTACGTTAGCTGTATTTTATAAAGCCGGGCCAAGAAATTTTATAAGACCGATCTTAAAAGACCCTACGATCATGTATTGCCTTTTATTTGCCTTGTTGTTTGCCTTGTTTGTGGGTGCCACTACTCCAAATTTTGGCACTTTGGTACGTTATAAAATTCCCTGTATTCCGTTTTACATCATTGCCATATTCCTTATTCAGGATTGGGCTAAAAGAAATAAAAAGAGCCCCCCGATGTTTCGGGAGGCAGTGTGAGGTTTCAAAGGGGGTTATAATGCTTAACCATTATGCGTTTGCAGCTCTTCCGGTCCTGGCTTCCGAAAAAGGAGCCAATAGATTTATCCAGGTAGCTTTAAAGTAATTGTTGATTGAACCGGTAAATGAAGTTGTTTCAGCAGACTTTAACCGGGTTAAAATAACCGGTGGCAATGCTTCAAAATTGTTATTGATCGCATCAGCTGCCGGCCACATGATAAAACTCAGTTTCTTAAGTTTATCTGTTTTTTGAAACAATATAGTTACACCTGCAAAGGCAAGTAAGAAACAACTATAGTGCAATAATGCAAGGGCCTTATTATTAAATTTTGTTTGGTGAATATGAAAACGGTTGCGAATGTAATAGTACATTTTCCAACCGGAAGTATACTCCCAGTCTTGTTTTACTGAAAAGGCAGTTGCAGGATGATAATGAATACTATTGGCAACGGTACAAACAGGGATTTTATTTCGCCTTACAATGCGGTAATAATATTCCGTTTCATCGCCCCACAAAAAGAAGCTGGCTTTAGGCACACCTACTCTTTCAATAATACGCCTGTTAATAAAAGTACCATTAAAGGGATGGCCGATGCCATCAATAATATTACCGGGTACTTCATCCAGGGTTTTATATCCGCCGGTATTCCACACAAAAGATTTTTTATCCTGGTTATCAATTACCGCACAGTTCATTAAGGTTAATTCAGCAGGTTGAGCCATCAATAAGTTTTCAAGTGCGTCTTCTTTGGGCATACCATCATCATCCATACACCATATCCATTCGTATCCCTGCTCATATCCCATTTTAATGGCGGTACTAAACCCGCCGGCTCCTCCTATATTGTTTTGTGTAAAATATGAGATATCCTTTTGGGTCTTTAACCAGGTTTCGGTACCATCGGTACTACCATTATTTATTACTAAAATTCCATCTAAAGGGCGTGATTGATTCCGTAATGCGGTGATGCATTCGGACAGAAGGGCTAAACGGTTGTATGTAACAACCACAGCTACTACCTTTTCCATGGGGAACTGGTTTGGTTTTTTGAATAGAATAAATTGGACAATAATATAACGCGGTGAAAGGCCGGTTATTGCATTAAACAGGCTATTTTTCTTTAAATCTCGGTATTGGGAAACACCGGGGGCCTGTTACCGGCATCAAGGGATTGAAGGTAAGATTGGGCAAAATGAAGCGCCTCCGCTATCACATGGTGCATATCCATATAGCGGTAGGTGGCCAGCCGGCCGAGGAAAGAAAGGTTGGAGGACTGCATGGCTTCGGCCCGGTATGCTTCCAGTACTTTTTTATCAGCATCCAGCCTTTTGGGGTAATAGGGAATATCATTTTCAGTTGTTTCTTTACTGAATT
>JANOUJ010000119.1:0-3368 GCA_031416815.1 Chitinophagaceae bacterium | reverse complement strand
GCTCACCAGTTGCGCTGGCACGCAGGCTCCATTTGCCATGTGTTGTAGGTGTGCTGAAACCTTCCATACCTCTTTCCACTACCATGCCTCTTATATCACCGGCTTCATCCTTTGCCCAAACCACAGCCACCTGCGCAAAAGGCGCATTGCTGATCCACATTTTTGCGCCATTTAAAATTACATGGTCCCCAGCATCTTTAATATTGGTAAGCATGCCTCCGGGATCACTTCCATGGTTTGGCTCTGTTAAACCAAAACACCCTAACCATTCTCCACTTGCCAGCTTGGGTAAATATTTATGGCGCTGCTCTTCATTACCATATTGATAAATAGGAAACATCACCAAACTGCCCTGCACACTTGCAGTTGAGCGTACGCCACTATCGCCACGTTCCAGTTCCTGCATCATCAATCCGTAGCTTATATAATCCAGTCCGCCGCCGCCATATTGCTCCGGCACGGTCGGCCCAAAACAACCCAGGTCGCCCAGTTGTTTTATAATTTGCTGAGGAAACTCTGCCCGCTGGGCATAATCTTCTATGATTGGAGAGATCTCTTTTTTTACATAATTGCGTACACTTTCCCGTACCAGTTTGTGTTCATCTGTCAGCAATTCGTCTACATTAAAATAATCGGGAGATTGAAAGTTATCTGTTTTAGCGGCCATATCGGGGGTTTGTTGTTAGTCGTTTATTGTTTTTGGTTCCGGGCATTTGTGCTACTATTTTACATCGTTGCGTCGCACTCTTGTACCATTTACCTTTATTCAGCCATTCAGGCAATAATCTATACCGCAAATATAAATACAGTCAATCAGAAGATAATTTTTTGTTTTTTGCAGCTTATTGTTTGGAATGGAACCACATAGAAACATAGTACGCAATAGAAAGCCACATAGGTCTACGTTTTATCTATGTACCTATGTTATGTGGTTCAAAAAAATATTTGCCGGGATGCAACATCAAAGAAACAACCTTGTCTCTAACTTATTAAACAACTGACTTTGGAATTAGCTGTATTGCCACAACGGGATGAACTGATTGAACGCTGCCTGCGGGGTGATACACTTGGCTACAAGGAATTATATATGCGCTATGCAAAAGCCATGTACAACACATGCCTGCGCATGTTGAACAATGTGGCCGAAGCGGAAGATGTGCTGCAGGAAAGTTTTATTGAAGCTTTTAAAAACCTGGATCGTTTTGAACATAGAACAAGTTTTGGTGGTTGGCTTAAACAGATCTGTATTAACCGGTGCATCAACCAACTGAAAAAGCGAAGGATCGATTGGGTAGATATTGAAAGAACAGCCGTATATGACCATGCAGATGAAAAAGGGATTGATGAAGTTGAAACGAATATGCAGGTGGAATCGGTTAAAAAAGCCATCATGAAATTGCCCGACGGCTACCGAACTGTTTTGAACCTGTATTTACTGGAAGGGTACGATCATGAGGAGATATCGGAAATATTGCAGGTAGCACAATCAACAACCCGAACACAATACATGCGTGCCAAACAAAAATTATTGCAACTGTTAAAAGAAGGATCATGAGTAATAAACTGAAAAATTTTATCAGCGATAACCGCAAAGCTTTTGATGATGAAGTGCCAGCTGATAAAGTTTGGGAAAATATAGAAGCATCATTTACTGAAAAGAAAGAAAAACAATTCATTCTTGCCCCACTTTACAAATGGGGTATGGCGGCAGCAGCTGTGTTGCTTATTGCATCAGGCATTTACTTTTTTGTAATTAAAGAACCGGGGCAAAAAATTGTTACCGCTTCAACTCAAACAGAAATTGAAAAGCTGGCTCCCGAATATGCACCGCAAATGAACCAGTTTGTAAAAATGATCGATACTAAGCAGGAAGAATTGAAACTGCTTGCCAAAGAACAGCCCGAACTTTATCAGCAATTCACCACAGCCATTAACCAATTGGATAGTTCCTATAATACTTTGAAAAACCAACTCAGCGCCACTCCCAACCGGGAAATGCTGCTGGAAGCCATGATCCAAAACCTGCAGCTGCAGCTAAATGTATTGAATCAGCAATTAAACATTATTAATCAAATTAAAGAACAAAAAAAGTATAGCCATGAAAAAAATGATCAAAAAATTTAGCCTTGTATTATCACTCATATTCATTGCACAGGCAAACCTGTTTGCGCAAAATGATAACGATAATCATAATGATAATGAGAGCAAAAAGAAGTATGAATTTGTAAAAACAAAATCGGTTAACAAATCATACAATGTTTCCTCATCCGATAAGCTAAACATCCAGAATTCTTTTGGTTCGGTAAAGATTACTACCTGGGACAGGAATGAAATAAAAGTAGATGTTGACATTGAAGTTTCGGCCAATACGGAAGCATTTGCTCAAAGGATACTCGACAGAATATCTGTAACGGATGAAAAAAACGGTAAAGGAATTTCTTTTGAAACAAAAATGAAAGACATCAACAATTCAAAAGATGAAAAAAGCACAATGCATATCAACTACAGCATCTCAATGCCGTCGAATAATCCGTTAACGGTTAACAATCAATTTGGTTCTACCACCATACCCGATTTCAGGGGAGAGGTTGATCTGACCAGCAAGTTTGGCTCTTTAACCACTGGCACTTTGTCAAGTATTAAAAGCATTCATGTTGAATTTGGAAAAGCCAACCTGGCCAATATTACCAGTGCACCTGTGACCATTAAATTCTCAAAGGCTGTTATTTCTAAATTATCGGGTGCTGTTAAAATGAACCTGGAGTTTTGCAGCAGCGTCAGGCTGAACCTGGATGCTAATCTCAGCAGCCTCGATCTGAAAACCTCCTATTCAACCGTTAACCTGAAACCGCTGGGCGATCTTTCTGCTTCTTATAATATTTCTACCAGTTTTGGTTCGTTTAAAAATACCAGCAACGTAAAATTCAACAGCGACGAGGATGACGGAGATAATCGTGGGCCTAAATTTGATTATGAGTATTCCGGTAAATCGGGCAGCGGCAGTATACCGGTTAAAGTAAAAAGCAGTTTTGGTAAGATCATCGTTGGAGAAGCATCTGAAGAGGACATGAAAAGCAAAGACAAGAATAAAACAAAAACCAAAACCAAAACCTCCTGATCCAAACCAGTATAGCCATGAATCCCGATAGCTATCGGGAAAAAGGTCGTGATTTATCACAGACCTTTTTGTATTTTTATAGATGAAGCAAGAATTTAGAAGCAGCATGGTAAACTATTCATACCTGGCATTGGGCGATAGCTACACCATAGGTGAACAGGTTCCCTTTGCCGAAAACTTCCCCAACCAAACCGTACAAATTTTAAGGAGATCGGGTCTTGCTTTTTGTGCAGCCGAGATCATTGCCCAA
>JANOUJ010000118.1:0-16943 GCA_031416815.1 Chitinophagaceae bacterium | reverse complement strand
ATTAAATGGTTTAGGTGATAGCCGGTCTACAGTTTTTGGTACTCCAGGGCCGATGTTTCCTTATGGTTTAACCAGGGACCTTGCCGTACAGTATGGAAATAGCGTGGGTAATGGTCAGTCAAGGGTATTGGCTACAAATTTCAGACAACAAACCTCCCCCGTAACTATTATAGGTGCCTCTCTTGTGTTGCTGGCTAAGGCCGAGGCTAAAGAAAGAGGATGGATAGCAGGGTCGGCAGAAGCAGATTATAATGCTGGTGTTACTGCCTCTTTTATGCAATGGGGACTTACTATACCAGGAACTTACTTAGCAGGCTCAGCAAATTATAATACTGGTATAGGTGTACCAGGAAGTATAGGAGCAGGTACTGCACCTTATGATAATTTCAGGGCTGCAAGTGGAAATATTCAGGATGCAGCTACACCAGATAAATTAACGCGGATCGCTTTGCAATACTGGCTCGCTGCTTTTCCTAATGGTAACGAGGGCTGGGCTAATCAAAGAAGAACAGGCGTTCCTAATCTTAAAGAAACCAGGTTTAAAACCGGTCCATTTGTATTGCGGTATGTTTATAGTGCCCAGGATTATGGTCTTAACAATGCAAATACAGTGGCTGCTGCTGCTGCTATTGGTGGCGATAAGCAAGAAACCAAAGTTTGGTGGGATAATTAATAAGAAATTTTAAACCATTCCGGTTTTTACCGGAATGGTTTAATATATAAATTTCGTAAACAACACAAAATCACTTAATATGAAATATTTAAACCTTACAAAGAGCCTTGCGATTGCGGCAATGTTTTCTTTAGTATTTACTGCCTGCAAAAAGGCTAAAGTAGCTACACCTATGGGAGATGCCGGTCAAACGCTTGTGAAGATCCTCGGTGGTGCTACGCCTGCTGGCGTGGCTAAAAAGCCCGTAGATTTCGTTGCTACTCCAACCCGGTTACTTGTTGTAGAGTTACGCCGGGATGTGCCCAGCGAAACTGAACTTAACAAAACAATGATTGTAACTGTAAAAGACGATACTGCTGCTGTTAGAGCCGCAAACCCGGCTTATATACTATTGCCTACTGCATTTTTCACCGTTCAAACTGATGGCGTTAAAACAGGTGGCCAGGGTGGAACATGGACATTTACTTTTAAACCAGGTGAATTCTCAAAAGAAATTTATATCACTATACCAAATGCAACGTTGTTTAACCCAAGTTCTTTGTATGGAGTTGGTTTTACAATATTAACTGCTGACCAGGGAGCTAAAATATCAACTCAAAAATCAATTGTAGTAGAAATTGGTGCCAAAAATAATTATGATGGTATTTATGCTGTTACAGGGCCAATGGTTGAATTAACAGGTCAACCATGGACACAGTGGAATAACCCTGCAATTGCTGGTTTTCCGGCAGCCAATGGTGGTGCATGGGAAGCTCATTTGGTAACATCGGGTGCCAGTACAGTTTTTGTAGTTGATCAAACTATTTGGGGAACTGCTGCTCATCCAATGTTAAATGGAGGTGCTAACTCCGGCTTTGGAGGTTTTGCATTGGTAGTTAATTTCAATCCTGCATCAGGTGCTGTTACAAGTGTACACAATTATTATGGAGATCCTGCTTATGGCGGTCCTACGGCACTTGGAAATCCGCAAACTGGAACGGGAGCTCCGCTTTACGCAGCTACAAATACCAGGAGGGCTGTTTTAGATCCTAGTGGTGTTAATGCAGTACAGGGAAATAAAGATGTTTTGATAAAATATTTTATGGTTCAACCCTCTGTGGTACCAGCTCCTCCAAGTATTCGTATTACTTTTGATGAGAAGTGGAAATATATTGGTCCAAGGTAAGATTACCTTTTTATAAATACTTTTTGCAAAGAGCCCCAATTTGGGGCTCTTTGTTTTTATCTTTGTAAAAAAATACAACATGAGTAATCTGCCCGAAACACCGAATCAAATCAATATAGAAATTTCAGAAGAAGTTTCAGAAGGGGAATACGCAAATCTGGCCATCATTACACACAGCCATGCCGAGTTTGTAATTGATTTTGTGAATGTAATGCCTGGTACACCTAAGAGTAAAGTGAAAAGCCGCATTATATTAACACCTTTTCACGCTAAACGATTTATGAAAGCAATGGTTGATAACGTAAAAAAGTTTGAAACCGCCAACGGAACCATACAGGATATGGAAGCAGTGGAAATACCATTTAATTTTGGTGGGCCAACCGCACAGGCGTAAAGGTTTTAGTTATTAGTTATTAGTTATTAGTTCTTAGTTCTTAGTTTTTAGTTCTTAGTTTGCGAAGAGACTGAGTTTTGTACGCGTTCTTTATTGTCCCTGGCTTTAAATTTTTGACCTTTTAACGCTGAATGTCCAAGATAGGTGATTAGCGCATTTGTCATTTTTTTGATTTCCTCAATTAAATTAAACAGCTCTTCCGACTTTTCCTTGCTGATATATTTTCTGTCTAATGCCCTGTAGAGTTGCGATTTGCATTCAAGCGCTGAGCCATAAGTATAGGAGAGGAAGTTAATGAATTCTTTGTTGCCCATTCTCCCAAAACCTTCTGCAACATTATCCATTATTGAGCCTGAGGACTTATTAATCTGATTAACTAATGCGAAATCTTTAGAGAACTTGTCAATTGTTATCAAATCGAAAATCTCATTGCATAGTATCCTTGACTTTTGCCAAACCTTTAAATCTTCAAAATTTTGAACTGTTGCCGTAAATTTTTACTGCTTGTAATTATTAACTAAAAACTAAGTACTAAGAACTAAAGTATTCCTTCATCTGCAAAGCTGTAAAAGCCTTCTTCACTTACAATAATGTGGTCAATGATTTTGATGTCTAGATAATTGGCGGCCTCTTTGATCTTCTTTGTGAGTTCTTCATCTGCTTTACTTGGTTGCAGGTTGCCTGAAGGGTGGTTGTGGCATAAAACTATTGAAGTGGCGTCTTCTTCAAGTGCCTTTTTTAGTATAACTCTTGGATCGGCCACCGTACCCGTTATACCGCCCCGGCTGATGATCTCGAAATGATTTATTTTATTAGCCCGGTTCAAAAAAACGACGGCGAATACTTCGTAATTATAATCTTTCAATGTCACTTGCAGATAGTTTGCTATGTCGCGGCTTGATCTGACCACAGTTTTTTCCAGCGATGATGAAGCCTGCCTTCTTCTGCCCAGCTCCAGTGCCGCGGCAATTATTACGGATTTAGCTTGTCCAATACCATTAATCAGTTTAAAATCACTTAGAGATAATTTTCCAAGCTCATTTAAATTATCGTTGCCGAGTTTTAAAATTTCCCGGGCTAGTTCAACTGCGCTTTTATTTTTGCTGCCGTTGGTTAACAGTATGGCCAGTAATTCTGAATTGCTTAATGCCGTGGCACCCTTTGCAAGTAATTTTTCCCTGGGGCGATCATCAATTGCCCAGTTTTTTATGGATGTGGAAGGCTTGTTGACATTTTCCATTGGTTGTACATTAAATCATCTCAACTATGTGATACTTTCGCAGGATATAATCCTTCACTTATCTCAATTTAAATCTATATGGAATCAAATGCAAAAATTTTTTCAGGAACAGGCTCGCAATACCTGGCGGAAAAAATTGCAAAAAAATTTGGAGAGCCTTTGGGTAAAGTAAATATCCAGCGGTTCAGCGATGGAGAGATTTATGTTGAGTTTAAAGAAAGTATCAGGGGCAGGTTTGTTTTTTTAATACAAAGCACTTACGCCCCTTCTGATAATTTAATGGAATTGCTTTTAATGATTGATGCTGCCAAAAGAGCATCAGCATATAAAGTTATTGCAGTTATTCCCTATTACGGGCTTGCCCGGCAAGACAGGAAAGATAGACCAAGGGTTGCCATAGGATCTAAACTGGTTGCCAATATGCTAACTGCTGCGGGGGCAGACAGGGTGATTACGATGGACTTACATGCGCCTCAAATACAAGGTTATTTTGACATTCCGGTTGATCATCTGGATTCTTCCGCGATATTCATTCCATATATAGAAAACCTAAAACTGGCTAATTTAACTTTTGCTGCACCAGATGTTGGGAGTGCAAACCGAATTCGGGAAATAGCTACCTATTTTGAATGTGAGATGGTTATTTGTGATAAACATCGTAAAAGGGCCAATGAAATTGCCAGTATGGTAGTGATAGGGGACGTAACAGACCGTGACGTTGTTTTGATTGATGATATTTGTGACACAGGAGGTACATTGGTAAAAAGTGCAGCGTTAATGAAAGAAAAAGGTGCACGGAGTGTAAGGGCCTTGTGTACACACCCAGTATTAAGCGGTAAGGCTTATGAGAATATAGAAAACAGTGTAATGGAAGAATTAGTGGTGTGTGATACTATACCCCTAAGAGGAGAGTGTAGTAAGATTAAAGTAGTATCTACCGATGAATTATTTGCTATTACCATACGTAATGCTTTTGAAAATAAGAGTATAAATAGCTTATTTATGAGAAGCAGGATGGCGAATAAGAAATAGGCAATAGGCAATGGGCAATGGGCAATGGAAAAATATTTTTTTCTAAGATGGATGATTTTTACAACTCAATATTATAAGTGCAAAAAATGTGAAGGAGACAACTGTTTATAAGAAGGCTTTTGCCCTGGCTATGCAAATATTTGAAATATCTAAAAAATTTCCACCCGAAGAAAAGTATTCATTAACAGACCAAATAAGACGCTCCTCCCGAAGTGTATGTATTTGTTTATTAGAAGCTTACAGGAAAAAATTATATCCGGCACATTTTGTTTCGAAAGTAACAGACAGTGATATGGAAAACTCCGAAACTTCCGGCTGGCTTGATTTTTCTTTAGCGTGTAAATATATTGATAATGAGCAGTTTAATAAGCTAATATCTCAAAGTGAAGAAATAGGAAAACTATTATACCACATGATTCATAATCCGGATAAATATTGAAAATCAGCAAGTAATTCCATAATCAGTAATTTTTCTCAATTAATAATTGCTAATTTCCTATTGCTTTTTGCCAATTTCCTCCTTGCCTATTGCATATTTTCCTCTACCTTTGCGCCTCATTAAAAAAATTTACTAAAATGAAATCAATTACAATCGAAGGACAACTGAGGACCGACAGCGGAAAAAAAGCCACCCGCCAACTTCGCTCTCAGAAAATGGTGCCAGGTGTAATTTATGGTGGTTCTCAAGAGATCAATTTCTCTGCTCCTGCAACTGCTTTTAAAGACATCGTATACACCTCAGAATTTATGGTGGCAAATATTACTATTGATGGTAAACCTTACCGTTGTATTTTAAAAGACCTGCAATTTCATAAAGTAACCGATCTGTTACTGCATGTTGACTTTTTAGAATTAGTGGAAGATAAAAAGGTTATCGCAAACCTGCCACTTCATTTTACAGGAGTGCCGGCTGGAGTAAAAGCAGGTGGTAAACTCGTTCTTAAAATGAAATCTGTAAAAGTAAAAGCCTTACCTAAATATTTGAAAGAACACATTGAGGTTAATATCGAAAAACTGGAGTTGAATGAAAATATCCGGGTTGAAGATATTCCGATGGATAATATGGAAGTTTTGAATTCTCCGCGTATTCCCATTGCATCTGTAACCATGACAAGGCAATTGAAGCAGGAAGAATCAACTGCTCCTAAAGCTGCTGCCACTGCAGCTCCGGCTGCGGTAAAAGCTGCTGCCCCGGAAGCAAAAAAATAATCTGTAAAATTTATCATAACGAGCCTTCCTTTTACCGGGAAGGCTTTTTTGCAAATGGTACCCCAAAGCGATAAAACTTTAATTACCTTTGCCCACTTAAAACCAGAAAAAATGGGAATGGATAGAAATACGGTGATTGGCTTTGTGTTGATAGGCGCATTACTAATTGCCATGTTTGTAATCAACAGTAGTAGTAACCAGGCTTTTATGGCAGAAGAGAAAAGGAAGGCCGACTCTGTAGCAGCTACAATACCCAAAATTAACCCTGATATGGCTGCAAAAGATTCTTTGAAAAAAGATTCATTGGTGGCAGAAAAACAAAAATTACCTTCTGCAATTATAACGGCGCCCTTAAAAGAGGAACAATTAGATACGCTCGAAAACAACCTGGTTAAAATTGTATTCACCAATAAGGGAGGACAGCCTAAAATTGTTGAGTTAAAAACTTATAAAAAATTTGATGGCAAGTCAATGGTCCTGGTTAGTGGGAACTTTAACAAACTGTCTTATAAGATTAATGCTGGCAATAACCAGGCTCCGGAAACGGGGGATATAGCTTTTGTAAGTAGCAAGAAAATACTGAATGCGGATAGATCGCAGAACATTTCTTTTGTGCTAAAAGATTCAACAGGGAATCAAATTACGCACCAGTATAGCCTTAAGCCGGATAGTTACCTGATTGATTTTAATTTATCAATGATTGGTGCCGATAAATGGGTTTCTCAAAATTCTATTAACCTTTTATGGCAAACAGAAACACCACAGGTAGAAAAAGATATTACATACGAAAGGCAGCAGGCTCACATCAGTTATTTAGAGGATGGCGACTATGACTTTGAATATGTAGGTTCCGGGGACGACATGAAGTTTAATAAAAACCTGGACTGGCTTGCAATAAAACAGCAGTTTTTTGTGTCGGCTTTGTCAGCCAAAAATAAATTTCAAAGTGGTGTTGTTACCTGGGGAGTACCAGCAGATTCACTGCATATAATTACCCAGGCAGTGGCTAATCTAAAAATACCCGTAACGGGTAATGCAACCACCATACCGTTGCAATTGTATTATGGGCCCAGTGATTATAATATTTTAGCTGCATCAAATAATAAGATGGAAAACATCGTGCCTTATGGCAGTGGTGTCTTCGCATTTGTAAAATACATCAACCGCCATTTTTTATTACCCGTTTTTGATTTTTTAAGAAAACATATTGCCAGTATGGGTATGGTAATTTTCTTACTTACCCTCCTCATCCGTTTAATTACTTCCCCTATCTTATATAAAAGTTATTTAAGCGGTGCAAAAATGAAAGCACTTAAGCCGGAAATTGACAGGTTGAAAGAAAAGCATGGAGATGATAAGCAGGCTTTCAGCATGGACCAGATGAAATTGTGGAAATCGGCAGGGGTAAGCCCGCTTGGAGGTTGTTTGCCGGCATTGTTGCAGATCCCTATATTCATGTCGTTGTACTATTTCTTCCAATCCAATATCTCATTAAGGGGGGAAAGTTTTTTATGGGCAACTGATCTGGCAGCCTATGATTCAATAGCTTCATTGCCGTTTTCTATTCCTTTTTATGGAGATCACGTGAGTTTGTTCACCATTACCGCAACTGTTACCAGTTTAATCATTTCTATTTACAGTATGAGTACTATGCAGGATAACAGTAACCCTGTAATGAAGTATATGCCATACATTTTTCCTGTACTGTTATTAGGGGTATTTAATAGTTTACCAGCGGCATTAACCTGGTATTATACAGTCTCAAATACGATAACCCTGATACTTCAAATTATTATACAGAAGTATATAATTAATCATGAAAAAATACTTGCACAAATTGAAGAGAACCGAAAAAGACCGGTAAAACAAAGTAAGTTTCAGGAACGCATGATGGCCATGCAGGAGAGCAATAAAAAACTGCAGGATCTGAAGAAAAAGTCAGGAAAAAATTAAATTTTCGTTAAAGATTTCACAACCTGGAAGCCGTAAAAAGCTTGCCAGGTTTTTTATTAGTTTACAATCAAATTCTGGCACGGTTTTATTACATAGCATCACAAGTTTAATTTAGATAGCATTAAGTGAAAGAGTATCTTTATACAAACATGTAATACAATGACAACACTAAAAGGATTTATATTAGTTATAATTTTTCTTGCAACTTTTTCCTCTGCAACAGCACAGCGGAACATTGCTGAAGCTACCATCGTTTATGAAATTCAAACTGGTACCAATTCCTCCGGAGATGCCCTTGCCGGAGCGACCACTACAGTTTATTTGAAAGGAAATAACAGCCGCACAGACATGGTCAGTACATTGGGTAAAGAAGCAACTATTTATAATTCGAGAACTAATAATGCGGTTATCTTAAAAGAATTTAGCGGACAAAAATTGATGATCACCCTTACTAAAGAGAACTGGATCGCAAAAAATAAATTGTACAGCAATACTAAATTTGAACTTACCAACGAAACAAAAATGATTGCAGGATTCAATACCAAAAAGGCAATTGCAAGAATGGCTGATGGCAAAACATTTGAAGTGTATTATACGCCCGAACTGATGCCAACTAATAAGGAATATGACCTTACTTTTAGCAACCTGCCAGGACTTGCCGTTCAATACGAAATTGAATCTGGTAAAACAAAATTTAAGTATACGCTTACTAAAATAAATTATGATCCGGTACAGGTTTCTCTGTTTGATTTTCCTACATCAGGTTACAGAACCATGACGTACGATGAAAATCAAAATCTTAAAAAGGGGAATTGAAAGGAAATAAAAAAAGCTTGAAGTTTCAAGCTTTTATCAATGAGTTTTGATGATGAGTTTAACCCCGGTGTAACCCTGTTTTATTTCAGGAACCGCAAAAACCTGTTTGTGCGGAATGATATAAACTGTATTACCTTTTTGATAGGTAAGCAATGTTTTATTTAAATAGGAAGTTCCATTAACCTGCTGGGTTGCAAGTAAGCTTCCGGTATATTTTAAACCTGTTTTAAGATTAAGTCCGACTGAATTTCTTAATGAATTTCCAGCGTTAATGTTGAGGCTAACTTTAGATTTATTCTTTTTTCCTATCCCCTTATCAGCCAAAGCACTGAAACCTATGCCGCTAAGCATAAGCACTATCAGTATTAATCTGGCTTTTTTTAACATTGGGTTTTAATTTTGTAGAACAAATATATTGAAAAAAAATCGGTAATTACATACCATTCATCAATTCTTTTTACATTCTTTTAACAATAATACCTAAATATTGTTGAAAAAAGTTGATTGTTTCTTCAAAACTTCCTAATTTACAATAACCTATAACCAATGAGTAAATATCCTTATCGTCAGGACCGGGAAGAAATAAAAGCATTACTCCAGCAATTTGATAACCTCAAAGCAGGTAAATCCAACTCATTTATTGAAGAAGATTCCTTTGAACGTATAATTGATTATTATGATGAAAGAGAACAATTAAACCTTGCTTTGGAGGCCGCGGACTACGGAATTGAACAATATCCTTACTCATCTATGCTACTTTTAAAAAAGGCCGACATATTGATTGCCTTGCGCCGTTATAAAGAAGCCTTGTTTATACTTGACCGGGCCGAATTATTGGACAGCAGAGATACGAATCTTTTTATTTTAAAGACTGACGCCTACCTGGCGCTGGATATGCAACAAAAAGCGGCCGATGTTCTGGAGGCAGCCATTTATGATTTTGACGGTGAGGAACGGCTTGACCTGTTATTTGAACTGGCTGATGTGTATGATGATTATGAAAATTTTGAAAAGGTTTTCGATTGCCTTAAAATGATACTGGAACAGGAGCCTAATAATGAAGAGGCTTTATATAAAATATGTTTCTGGACAGATTTTACAGGCAGGAATGAAGAGGGAATAAAATTACACCAAAAAATAATTGAAGATTTTCCATTTAACGAACTGGCATGGTTTAACCTGGCTGCAGCATACCAGGGCTTAAAATTGTACGAAAAAGCTATAGATGCCTATGAATATGCTATAGCGATTGACGAAAAATTTGATTTTGCCTTGCGGAATATGGGCGATGCTTATATACGCCTGCGCAGGTACAAAGAAGCCGTTGAGGTTTTAGAAAGGGTGCTCGAACTGGCAAGGCCAGAAGATGTTATTTATGAAGCGATCGGACATTGTTACGACAAAATGGGCAATTATGCCCAGGCCAGATTCAATTACCGGAAAGCAAGCCATTTAAATAGTGATGATACCCAATTGAATTATAAAATAGCCTGTACCTACATGAATGAAGGTATTTGGGACAGTGCGATTAAGAATCTGGAGATTGCCATGCGTATTCACCGGATGCAACCGGAGTATAACCTGGCCATGGGTCAATGTTATATGGAAATGGATAAACTGGATGACGCCATCACTTATTTTGGAAACGTGGTAAGGGTAAGGCCTAAAAATATTAATGGCTGGTTAGAATTGTTGAAATGCCTCTATAAAGCCGAAATGATGGAGGAAGCGCTTGAATACGCCGGCTTTGCTTTTGAACAAACTGATGGTAAACCTATTTTTCTTTTTTACAAAAGTGCCGTTTTATATGCCTTAGGTAAATCAAAGGAAGCTTTATTGAACCTGGAAGCAGGCATGATACGCAATCCAAAATTGGTTAAAAAATTTATAGAAATTAATCCTTCCATACTGCAGGTGCAACAGGTGGTTGATCTGATTGCCCGGTATAAAAAGCGTAACTCAATTTAATTGCTCTCCTCTTTTCAAAACGGGCCTACTATATTTTTTATTAAAGTGCATCGGTTATCTTTGCACTCCTAAATTTTACATGATGAACTTTAATCTTTCTCAAATACCAGAACGAACAGAACAACCCCGGGAACATGGCATCACGATGGTAATGGATAAAGGCTTAAGTGTTGAAGAAGCTAAGAATTTTATGAGTGCAGCATCCCCACATGTGGATGTGGTTAAGCTTGGATTTGGTACTTCTTTTGTAACACCTAACTTAAAGGAGAAGCTGGAAATTTACCGTAACTATAACATGCCCATATATTTTGGAGGTACTTTGTTTGAGGCATTTTTGATACGGGACCAATTTGAAGATTATATCAGCGTATGTAAAGAATTTGGTGTTAGTTATATGGAGGTCAGCGATGGCTCTATTGAAATACCACACGCAGAAAAATGTGGCTACATAGAAAAACTGGCCAAAGTGGGCGTTGTACTAAGCGAAGTAGGTAGTAAGGATGCGGCACATATTATGCCTCCCTATAAGTGGATAGAATTAATGAGGGCTGAATTGGAATCGGGTGCTACTTACGTAATTGCGGAGGCCCGTGAAGCCGGTAATGTGGGTATCTACAGGGGCACCGGAGAGGTGAGGGAAGGACTGGTGCAGGAAATTCTTACGCAAATACCCGAAGAAAAAATTATCTGGGAAGCTCCACAAAAAGCGCAACAATTATATTTTCTGGAACTTATAGGTTGTAATGTAAACCTGGGGAATATAGCTCCTAATGAGGTCATTCCCCTGGAAGCGATGCGTATTGGTTTACGAGGCGATACTTTTCATTTATACCTGAACAAAGAAACAGTAAAATGAAAACTTACGGCCTTATTGGATTTCCTTTAACGCACTCTTTTTCGCAAAAATATTTTACTGAAAAATTTCAAAGAGAGGGAATTACAGATTGCAAATATGAGCTTTATCCCATCACTGCTATCAACGAATTAAATGATTTATTAAAAGTCAATTCAAACCTGCAAGGTTTAAATGTTACCATTCCATACAAACAATCAATACTTCATCACCTTAACAGCGTTAAAGAAATTCCTTTTGCATTAAGAGCATGTAATTGTATTAAAATTAAAGAAGGTAAAACTTATGGTTATAACACTGATATTACAGGGTTTGAAAAATCATTGATACCATACCTGAAACATTATCATAACAGTGCACTGATACTTGGAAATGGCGGTGCTGCAGAGGCTGTAAAATTTGTATTTGATAAATTGAATATCAATTATAAAATAGTAAGCAGGAAAATTCATGATGGCTCTGACTTGACTTACCAGGATTTGAATGAACAGATAATAGAGGAAAACAAGATCATTATAAATACCACACCACTTGGCACTTTTCCAAACATAGATGAGTGCCCTGCCATACCCTACCAGTTTTTAACGCCCCAACATTTTTTGTACGACCTGGTTTATAATCCTGAAAAGACACTGTTTCTACAAAAAGGAGAAGCCTGCGGCACTTCTATAAAAAACGGCTACGAAATGCTTATCCTGCAGGCAGAAGAAAGCTGGAGAATTTGGAATGAGGATTAAGCCAGCAAGATCACTTTTAATTGATCCGGGATCTGTACTACTTTTTTTGCATAATAATCATAACAAACCATACCGGTCTTTGCATTGGCCAATACAATTTCTTTATCATTGCGTTTTACAAAGAGTTGATAATACAATTCAAAACCAACTCTTGATATTTCACCAGCGCCAAGTTTCACTTCGACGATATCTCCGTAAAAGGCTTCATTTTTAAATTCCACTGCCAGGTCGCTCATGATCAAACCGATACCTTCAATTTTTAACTCGGTATAACCATATTGCCGCAGCCACTGCATTCTTGCTTCATGAATGATACCCACAAAAGCATCATTGCCTACGTGATTGCCATAATTGATATCGGTAATTCGGATGGGAACAGGGTATGTTGCCATTATTTTTTCCGGAATGTCTATTTTGATCCTTGCCATATTACTTATTCAAAAAATTTATCAGTTTTTCCATGGCCTTTTTACGGTGGCTGAATTTATTTTTTTCTGCCAAATCCATCTCAGCAAAAGTTTGATCACTTCCATCAGGTATAAAAACAGCGTCATATCCAAAACCCTTGTTGCCTTTTCGTTCACGGGTGATCTTACCGTTACAAATTCCTTCAAAAAAATATTCCCTGCCATCCAGTATCAGCGATATGATTGTTCTGAAACGTGCTGTTTTATTTTCTGAGGATTGAAGTTTGTTTAGGAGCTTTTCAATATTGTCATCAAAGCTTCTGGTTTCACCTGCATAGCGGGCACTTTTTACGCCGGGCTCCCCGTCTAATGCAACCACTTCCAGGCCTGTATCTTCACTAAAACAATTTTTATTGATCAGCTTAAAAATGGTCTTTGATTTTTCAGAGGCATTTTCTTCCAACGTTTCATGGGGCTCTGGAATATCAATATTAATCCCTGCTTCTTTTAGTGTAATGATATTAAAACGGTGGCCCAATACAGCACGTACTTCTTCAACTTTGTTTTGATTATTAGTTGCAAATATGATACTGGTCATTTGTTTTAGTTGTCACAATGAAAAGATATTTTTCAGGCAATTCCACAATTTCATCTTTTCCTCTTTATTGGCTTGCAATTCATTTAATGCCACCGAGGAAAGATAAACCTGGTTATTGAATTGTTGAACCTGGTAATGCGGAAATTGTAGGGGCAACGCGATCGTAGCAGCATTCAACCCAAATAAAAATATTTTTTCTGCTTTCAGTTGATCAGTTAAAACAGAATAGATCAGATCCCGGTTTTTACAAAGATTTATTAATGCAATATCTGCCATGCTTAATTTACAGGCGGTTAAAATACCCAATAAGAAATTAAGTTCCTCATCTTGTAAATAAATGGCTGTTTCACAATTAACCAGTATTGCGATCTTCTTTTGATTATTTCCCAAAAAACCGATCGGGCAGGCTGGTATATCAGATAAATGTGATTTGTCTGTCTCAAAGTGGTACAGCGATTTGCTATACAATTCCTGTAAAATGGTAGCCGGAAGTTGAATATTATCCAAACTCATAATCATGTAATTTTAACTATTGCTTTTTTCGTTTCTTTGCCGTAAAATTAATGAATATGATTGCAGCTGAAAATATTAATATCATAAAAGCAGAGCGCAGTAAACTTACCGATATAAATCTTGAAAATATACCTTTTGGAAAATACTTTACCGATCATATGCTGGAAGTGGATTATGAGGATGGTGAATGGAAGAATGCTGAAATAAAACCCTATCAACCTTTATTATTAGACCCTTCGCTGGCGGCTCTACACTACGGCCAGGCCATTTTTGAGGGTATAAAAGCCTATAAAAATCAAGCTGGTGAAGTTTCTATCTTCAGGCCTGCAGATAATTATAAGCGATTTAATATTTCTGCAGAACGAATGCAGATGCCGCAGGTGCCCGAAGATATATTTATGGAGGGCATGCGTATGTTGATAGAACTGGATAAGAATTGGATACCACAACAGGAAGACCACTCTTTATATATCCGGCCTTTTATGTTCAGCTGCGATCATATGATTGGCGTAAGACCGAGCGAAAAGTATAAGTTCATGATCATACTGAGCCCTACAGGCCCTTATTATAATATGCCCATGCGAATTTATGTAGAAGAGCATTATGTAAGGGCCGTGCCAGGTGGTGTAGGATACGCTAAAGCTGCGGGCAATTATGGTGGTGCTATGTATGCAACGGCCCAGGCGAAACTTAAGGGCTACGACCAGGTTTTATGGACTGATGCTTTTGAGCATAAATATGTACAAGAGTGTGGCACCATGAATGTTTTCTTCATTATTGGTAATACGGTTATTACACCCGACCTGAAGGAAGGAACGATATTGGCTGGCGTTACCAGGGATAGTGCCATGATTGTGTTACGGGAAATGGGTTTCCAGGTAGAGGAAAGGGCAATTAGCATCGATGACGTAATATCTGCGTACAAAGCGGGCATTTTATATGAAGTTTTTGGTACCGGCACGGCAGCTACTATTTCTATGATAAAAGAGTTGCGTTATAAGGATTTTATAATGGAATTTGATATTGATCGCTGGAAAACAGCCCCTGAAGTAAAAAGAAGGCTAAATGCTATTCGTTATGGACAGGTACCCGATAACCACGGTTGGTTGTATAAAATTTAGACGGGAAATCCCATTTATAAATAGTAAAACCGCCGTTTAAAAGCATTTTCTTAATGAATGTGAATAAAAATTGATTTTTTTTACTATTAAGTTTCCAAAATCAAATCTTAAATCCTACCTTTGCCGTCCGAAAATTAAAAGCACATAATGCCTACAATTCAACAGTTAGTAAGAAAAGGAAGAGAAGTAATTAAAGCTAAAAGCAAATCGAGGGCGTTGGACAGTTGTCCTCAGCGCCGTGGTGTATGTACAAGGGTGTACACAACCACGCCTAAAAAGCCTAACTCTGCTTTGCGTAAAGTTGCTAAAGTACGTTTAACTAATAAAATTGAGGTTATTGCCTATATTCCCGGGGAAGGACACAATTTACAGGAGCATAGCATTGTATTGATACGTGGTGGAAGGGTAAAAGATCTGCCAGGTGTACGTTACCATATTGTACGTGGTAGCCTTGATACTGCCGGAGTTAAAGATCGTAAACAAAGCCGTAGCAAGTACGGAACAAAAAGAGCTAAAAAATAATCGCAGATTTTAGGATTTTCTCAGATTCCGCTGATGGAGCCTCTGAAAAAATTAAAAACTGTAAATATCAAAAACAGAAAACATTAATAAAAGATTCAGCGAAATCTTTAAAATCAATAAATCAGCGTTCCAATGAGGAAGACACAACCGAAAAAGATACCATTAGCGCCAGATCCTAAATTTAACGACAAACTGGTTACCCGTTTTGTAAACAACCTGATGTGGGCCGGTAAAAAAAGTGGTGCATACATTATTTTTTACAATGCCCTGGACAAAGTTGCCAAGCAAACCGGTGAGGATGGATACGAGGTTTGGAAAAAAGCCCTGACTAACATCACTCCTGGTGTTGAAGTACGTAGCCGCCGTATTGGTGGTGCTACTTTCCAGATTCCTGCCGAGGTTCGTGCAGACAGGAAGGTTTCCTTAAGCATAAAATGGATGATCAAATATAGCCGTGACCGAAATGGCCGCAGTATGGCTGATAAATTAGCGAACGAAATTGTTGCCGCTAGCAAAGGTGAAGGTGCTTCGTTCAAAAAGAAAGAAGATACTCACCGTATGGCTGAAGCCAACAAAGCTTTTGCTCACTTCAGGATCTAAATTGTTAAAACCAGCAATATATTCAAGAGCCACCCTAACCCGGTGGCTTTTTTGTAGTTTATAGCTTTGCAGTCTAAAAAATAGCGTGTATCTTTGCGGCGCTAAAAGGTAAGCAGAGGTGGATTGGGTTTACTTATTTAGCATACCATGAGAGTAGTATAAAACATATTAACCCCGATTCGCTTCCAGCGTTTTTAATTACAGGGGTGTGCTTTTAAACAAAGGCAAAAGATCAGCAAAGAACAATAGTATCCCGATATTTATCGGGACGACGCCAATGAAGCTTAATAGAAGTACAAAGGCCAAGTACAAAAAATAAAATTCAAAAGTCAAGATTCAAAAGTGATTAACTGAGAAGATGGCTTTTACGAAATGCAAATTTTTAATTTTTAATTTTTAATTTTTAATTCAAATGGGAGATTTACGTTATCAACGAAACTTTGGAATTGCCGCTCATATTGATGCCGGTAAAACCACTACCACCGAGCGTATTTTATATTACACCGGTGTTAATCATAAAATTGGTGAGGTGCATGATGGTGCCGCAACTATGGACTGGATGGCACAGGAGCAGGAAAGAGGTATTACCATTACTTCGGCTGCTACTACCTGTTTCTGGAATTTTCCTATGGTAAATGGTAAAAAAATACCGGATACCCACCAATATAAATTCAACATTATTGATACTCCGGGCCACGTGGATTTTACTGTAGAGGTAGAACGTTCCCTTAGGGTACTGGATGGGTTACTGGCTTTGTTTTGCGCCGTATCGGGTGTAGAACCACAGAGTGAAACCGTTTGGCGCCAGGCTAACAAATACAAAGTGCCACGTGTTGGTTTTGTAAATAAAATGGATCGTGCAGGTGCCGATTTCTTAAATGTGGTAAAACAGATTAAAGAAATGCTGGGAGCCAAAGCTGTGCCTTTACAATTACCCATAGGTGCAGAAGATAATTTTAAAGGCGTGGTTGATCTGGTTACCATGAAAGGCATGGTATGGGATGAAGCAGGACAAGGAATGACTTTCAATGAAGTTCCTATTCCGGAAGAAATGATGGAAGAAGTGCTGATGTGGAGAGAAAAACTTCTTGAATCAATCGCAGAATTTGATGAATCATTGATGGAGAAATTCTTTGATGATC
>JANOUJ010000117.1:0-1769 GCA_031416815.1 Chitinophagaceae bacterium | reverse complement strand
CAGACGGTACAAGAACAGATTACAGGAAAATGGACCTGCCACATGCCCCGTATTTATTTTTTATGGGTGTAGGCGATTTTGCTATTGTTAAAGACAGTTATAAAGGAAAAGAAGTGAGTTATTATGTAGAGAAAGAATACGCATCTGTGGCACGTGGTATTTTTGGAACCACTCCTGAAATGATGAAATTTTTCTCCGAAAAATTAAGCGTTGAATATCCCTGGCAAAAATATTCGCAAATAGTAGGTAGGGATTATGTAAGTGGCGCCATGGAAAATACCACAGCCACCATACACCAGGAAAGTGCCTATCAGAATGCAAGAGAGCTGGTTGATGGAATTGGCTGGGAAGGAACCATTGCCCACGAATTATTTCATCATTGGTTTGGAGACCTGGTAACTGCCGAAAGCTGGAGCCACCTCACTGTTAATGAATCAATGGCTGATTACAGCCAGACATTATGGATGGAATACAAGCATGGTAAAGATGCAGGAGATGCAGAAAATCTACAGGGTTTGCAGGGCTATTTATCTAACCCCAATGAAAGCAAAAAAAACCTCGTGCGCTTTCATTATGCCGATAAAGAAGATATGTTTGACCTGGTAAGTTATCAAAAGGGAGGTCGTATTCATCATATGCTGCGTAACTATGTTGGTGATGATGCTTATTTTAAATCTTTGAATAACTATTTAACTACTAATAAATTTAAACCGGGTGAAGCAGGCCAGATGCGCCTTGCCTTTGAAGAAGTTACCGGCAAGGATATGAACTGGTACTGGAACCAATGGTTTTATGGAAGCGGCCACCCAATTGTAAAAATTGATTACAATTATGAAATGCCGGGCAAAGCCATGGTGATCATTGAGCAGACACAAAAAACCGACAAGGTTTTCCGTTTGCCTTTGGCTATTGATGTTTACAATGGCGCAGCAAAAAAAAGATACAATGTTTGGGTTGAGAACAAGATCGATACATTCAGTTTTAATTACTCGCAAAAGCCCAATCTGATAAACGTGGATGCCGATAAAGTTATACTTTGGGCCAAAACGGATAATAAAACTGCAGAAAATTATGTGCACCAGATGAAATATGCACCACAATATTTAGACAGGAGAGAAGCTGTGGAGTATTTTGCAAAAAAAGGAATGCCTGAACTTGTAAATGGCTTAACTGATAAGTTTGCGCCGCTAAGAAGAAATACAATAGGCAAACTGGAGGCATCTAAAATTGCGGAAGATGCAAAAGTGATTGAAGGAATTGAAAAAATTGCCAATACAGATAAAGACAGGAAAACAAAAGCAGCAGCCATTGCTTACCTGGCAAAAACCAGCAACGCAAAATACAAATCACTGTACGAAAATAATATTAATGACAGCAGCTATTCTGTTGCCGGTGCGGCTTTGGAAGGATTGATCGGTTTGGAACCAGCAAGGGGCTATGAACTTGCAAAAAGGTACAGCAAAGATGCCAAAGGAGATTTAGGGACGGTAGTGAACGAAGTAATTATTAATGAAGGTACCGAAGCAGATTTTGATTTTATTGCCAAACGTTTTGATGAAATGCCGTTGAGCCAGGAGAAATTAGGAGCAGTAGGAACTTTTGCCGGTTATCTTGTAAAAGTAAATAACCTTGCGAATGTTAAAAAAGGAATTGATGCCATTATCAAATTCCGAAATGCAGTACCAGAGCAATTCAGAAGTTTTGTTGACCCGATGATCATGGGTGAACTTGGCAAAGTGGGCAAGGCCAAAGGAAGAGAAATTGAAGAT
>JANOUJ010000116.1:0-3574 GCA_031416815.1 Chitinophagaceae bacterium | reverse complement strand
ATGATACATACGGACAGGTTTACCAAAATGGTGCTGCATGAAGCGGCTTTGCCGGAAGAAAGTTATGGCAGCAAGGTTGGAGAAACCGAATTGCAGATAGGTAAACATATTGCGGGCATGATAGAAGATGGAAGCACCCTGCAAATGTGCATTGGCACCATACCAGATGCGGTGCTGAGTTTTTTGGGCAACCATAAAAATCTGGGTGTGCATACAGAAATGCTGAGCGATGGCATCATTAACCTGGTGGAAAATGATGTGATTAATAATAAGAACAAAGCAAGGCATCCAAATAAAACGGTTACTTCTTTTGCCATTGGCACCAAAGCATTATACGATTATGTAGATGATAATGCAAGTTTCAATTTTTTGGATATTGCTTATGTGAACAATCCGCATGTGATACGGCAGAACCCGAAAGTGATCGCGATTAACAGCGCCATTGAAGTAGACATTACCGGCCAGGTTTGTGCCGACAGCATTGGTGAACTGCAATACAGCGGTATTGGCGGCCAACTGGATTTTATGCGTGGAGCTGCATTGAGTGTTGGTGGTAAACCCATCATTGCATTGAACAGCCGCACAGCTAAAGGCATTCCAAGGATAGTGCCGCATTTAAAAGAAGGTGCCGGCGTGGTTACAACCCGTGGGCACGTGCATTATGTGGTTACCGAGTATGGTGCGGCATTTTTGTTTGGAAAGAATTTAAGGCAGCGTGCAAAGTGTTTAATTGATATTGCTCACCCGGATGATAGGGAGATGCTGACGAGGTATTGTTTTGAACGTTTTAAGGTTTTTATTAAAGATTGATTTCTATCGCAGAGAAAATGAGTAGCAGAGATTTCGCAGAGTCAGTTTACGGCCTCCGCGTTAACTCTTTATCTCCTTTTCTCTGCGTTTAAATAAACTCTCCACCAATCATCACTTTATTAATCAAATTATTTCCAAAAGAATAAGACAAATAAGCAAGCGAAGGAATGGGTTTTGTAAAAATAAGATTGGCTTTTTTGCCGATGGTTATGCTGCCAAGTTCATCCTGTAATTCCATAGCATAAGCACCGTTTATAGTGGCAGCATTAATAGCTTCTTCGGGCAGCATTTTCATTTGTATACAGCTAAGGGATACAACAAAATTCATATTGCCTGAAGGCGATGAGCCGGGATTATAATCACTGGCTAATGCAATGGCGCAACCGGCATCTATCAACTGGCGGGCGGGTTGATATTGCATGCGAAGAAAGAAAGCAGCGGTAGGTAGCAGTGTTCCTATGGTATTTGAACTACTTAATAATTTAACATCAGAATCTGACATAGTCTCTAGATGATCAACGGATAAGGCGTTTAGTTTAAGGGCAGATTCTATACCGCCAATGCTGGTTAACTGGTTAATATGCAGTTTTGGTTTAAGCCCGTGACTTATTCCGGCTTTGCAGATGGTTTCCATTTCTTGGGGAGAAAAGAAGCCGGTTTCGCAGAAGCAATCAATGTAATCAGCCAGTTTTTCTGCAGCAATTACGGGCAGCATGTCCTTGATGATGCTGTCGATATAACCCTGGTGGTTTTCTTTATAAGCAATGGGATATGTATGTGCCCCGAGAAAGGTGGATTTAATGCTGAGGCTTGATCTTTCTTTCAATTTTTTTATCACCCTTAACATCTTTAACTCTCCTTCTACGGTTAAGCCATAACCGCTTTTTATTTCGATTGCACCGGTGCCAAGTTTGCTAAGTTCTTTTAATCTTTGCCATGCGCTGTTGAATAATTCATCTTCGGTTGCTGCATTTAATTTATTCGCCGAGTTGATAATACCACCACCTTTGGCTGCAATATCTGCATAGCTCATGCCTTTCAGCTTATCAATAAATTCTTCTTCCCGTGTTTGGGCAAAAACAATGTGGGTATGACTGTCGCACCAGGTTGGTAAAACAAATTGTCCAGCTGCATCAATAATATGTTTGGGTAATTGCGGAACTTTTAGTTCCAGTTCATACATGTGGCCGTATTCGGCAATGATACCATCTTCTATTAATACAAACGCATCTTCAATAACCGGCAACTCAGCCAATGCAGCGCCACGAAGCAATTGGTTTTCTTCACGGGTGTTAAACAGTTGAGCAATGTTAGTTATGAGTGTTGTCATTCTTTATTAAGCGTGGCTTCCATGGTCAGACGCGACGTCAGACCATGTACTATTTTTTCGTCAATGATAATCTTTTGCGGATGGCAAAATCAACCGCATTGCCAGACCTTACACCTTTTGTAATGTTGAGTATGCCCGGGCCGATGATGAGGATATCCTGGAAGTCTACCGGTTTGTAATTCTCGTAACCTTCTCTTTCGGCATAAATGGACAGCCGTACGCCGCGCCGGCGAATTTCAGCAATATCAAACTGGGCGCTATCGAAGCTGAGTTTGCTGCTGTTATCGTATACATACAATGAGTTTGTTTCAGTTACTTGCTTCCCATCGGGATGGGTAAACACAAAATTTAACTGCAAAGAGTCCTTCATATCGATCACTTCAAGTATTGTTGCAAGTGATACCTGGTTTACTCCATTTATAAATACGGTGTTAACAGAAGTGCCTGTCCAGCTACCGATCAGCGCTTTAAATTCTGCATTGCTTATGGAGTTGTTTTGCGCAACAGCAGTTAATTGCATTAAAATGAGTGATGCACTTAAAATAATTTTCATTCCGTTTCATTTAGAGTGATTCGAATACAGACTTGCTGAATGCTTCCAGCCCCGGATCTCTTGCACCCATTAAAAGTAAGACAGAATTATCAGAAAGATGTGGCCGGGCTGTTTCTAAAAACAGGTTGCGGTCTTCAACAAAAAATGCATTTTTACCTAACGCTTTAATATCATTGATAAGATCGTTGGCGCTGATGTCTTTTACGGCGGTACCTCCGGCATAAAATATCTCACTCATCCATATTTCATCCTGGGGCCTCAGTGCGGCTGCAATTTCTTTTACAAAATCATCACGTAAAAACCGTGTTGGCCCGTAACCATGCGGTTGAAACCAGGCCACTACTTTATTTGCAACGGGCTGGCAGGAACGGATGGCCGCCGCACATTTCACGGGGTTGTGAGCATAATCATCAATTACCCAAATGCCATTCTTGTTGCCCAGCACCTGGTTGCGGCGGTAAATACCTTCATAGTTTTTTAAGGAAGATGAACAGGTTTGAAGGTCAACACCGATTTGATTGGCAACGGCAACCGCGGCAAGGGCATTTTCCATGTTATGCTTACCAATGCTGTTAATCGTGAATCGTGAGTTGTGAATCGTGAATTGGATGCTGAATCCATCCTGCGAAAAATTTGTTGCAATGTAGCCGGCTTGGGAATTTTCATCCGAAGAAAAATCCTGCTTAACATTTTGCGAAAGCTGTTTTGCTAAATTGTTGGATTGATTGACGATGAAAATCTTACTGTTGTTTTTAAATGTGGTAAAGATGCTCATCAACTCCCCGATCTCCTGGTGGTCCTTATCTATGTTCAACAGCAAGCCGATTTCGGCTTCGTATTGCACAATAGATCCATCGCTCTCGTCGGCTTCAATAACAAGC
>JANOUJ010000115.1:0-2201 GCA_031416815.1 Chitinophagaceae bacterium | reverse complement strand
CATGCTTCGTTTTTTTTCCTTCAGGCAACTTGAGTACCACCATTAAAATAGCGATGCCTCCAAGAACTGAGCATCCGTATTGCAGGATTAAAAACACAGGTACCGTATGATTGAAAATATTTACTTGTGACTTTAAGATTGGAATGGCTTCTACAAAAAAACCGCCTTCATGTGTAAAATCGTCCCAAAGGAGATGAGATGCAATGCCGATAGTTAACGAAACCAGCATAACAATTTTATTCTCCTGGAAATATCGAGAGCCTTTTTAGCGTAGAACAAACCCGAATCGGGATTATCGAAATAATGCCGTCTTGCCTTACTAATTAATTGCCGAACTTTCGTTGTATCGGCCACGGATTCGCCTCCCGTTTCAGGTTGGTGCTGAGCATGAGATGATAAAATGAAAAGCCCTGAAACTAAAATAAATATTATACTCCTGGTCATATTCTGATATTTTTCATAATACTGTTACAGGTAATGTTATAATAAATTCTGAACCTACTCCTTCTTTCGTCTCCACTTTCAACTCTCCACCATGTGCTTTTACAATGTCATAACTCAAAGATAAACCCAAACCCGTTCCCTGGCCGGTGGGTTTAGTTGTAAAGAAAGGTTGAAAGATTTTGTCCAGTATTTTTTGGGGGATACCGTTGCCGTTATCTGTAACTTTTATTTCTACCTTATCATTTATTTTTCTGGTACTTACTGAAACGGTTGGCTCATATTTAGCCGCTGTCGGGGTTGCAACCGCCGACAGGGCTTTCTCGTTCACTACATAAAACGCATTAGTAATTAAATTTAAAACAACCCTGCCAATATCCTGTGGTATTATATTAATGTTAGTGATACTTTCATCAAAATCTGTTTTCATGGTTGCATTGAATGATTTATCCTTTGCCCTTAAGCCATGATATGCCAATCGCAAATATTCATCTGCCAGGGCATTGATATTGGTTGGTTCTTTTACTCCACTGCTGCTGCGGCTGTGTTGCAGCATTCCTTTTACAATGGCATCGGCTCTTTTGCCGTGATGAAGAATCTTCTGCTGATTCTCGATGGCATCAGTTGCAATGGCTTTGGCATCATCAATATTTCCTTTATCCAGCTCATCTTTCATTTCAGTAAGTAACTCTTCGTTCACTTCCGAAAAATTATTAACGAAGTTCAACGGGTTTTGAATTTCATGTGCAATGCCGGCAGTGAGCTCTCCAAGGCTTGCCATCTTTTCTGATTGGATTAATTGCGATTGGGTGGATTTTAAATTGGTAAGCGTTGTTTCTAAAACTGTATTTGCTTTTTGTTTTTGACGGTTGTTACGATATAGAAAGAGTACTACCAACAAAATACCACCCAGCAAAGCAATTAAACCGAGCATATTCATTTTATTTGCATAGGCGGTTTTTTCTTCATCCAGTTTTTTTAAACGAAGCTGCTCATTGAAAGCAAATTTCTGATAATTAGTAAGGCTGGCTATTCTTGCATTCTTAAGACTGTCATTTAATTTGTTGGCTAATTGCTCATACTTAAAGGCACTGTCAGTTTTATTATTTAATTGGTTTGCAAAGGAAAGGCATTGATAAGCCTGTAACAGCGCATCAGGTAAGCCTGTAATCCGGGCCGCCTCTAATGTCTTTTTTGCATAAAACAGGCTTGAATCTTTATTATTCTGCCTGCCGAATAAAAAGGATAAGCCATTGTAAGATGTGACTAATGACCTGATATAATTATCAGACAGGTTTATAGTCATTGACTTATGTGCAAAAATAAAAGCCGAATCCCACATGCCTTTATTAGCATAAGCTTTCGCCAATCTCATAAATGAAAATCCGGTTCTTCTATAACCGACGGCAGCCGCAAACTTGAGCCCTTTGTTGGTAAACATAATAACGGAATCGGGAGGTAAAACATTGGCAATGCTTGTATAACCTGCATATATTATTTTACCATTATTAATAGACTCTCCCAATTTTACAGCCTCCTCGTAAAATGACCTTTGTTTTTCTCTTTCATCCAATGCACCCCATAGGTTTCCCATCATCTGGTAATTCATACCCAAAATGGCAATCCGGGCATCATGACTATTTGCTGAATTTGAAAATGTCCAGGGTCGCCAATTATCTGATTCATTTTTTTCATCCTCTGCCAGTTTCATGGCTTCAGAATGGTATTCATATCCTTTCATATAATCGCTTAACGTTACC
>JANOUJ010000114.1:0-2278 GCA_031416815.1 Chitinophagaceae bacterium | reverse complement strand
ACCATTCCACAACCCGGTACCAATAATATTGCCATTGCCAACGAACTCTTCAAACGTTTTGATGCCATTGAAAAAGATATGCCCGATGATATCAAACTGGAGATCAGTTACGATCAAACCAAGTTTATCCGTAAATCCATTTCAGAAGTAAAGGAAACATTGCTGATTGCTTTTATACTGGTTGTAATAATAATCTATCTTTTTTTTCGTGACTGGATTGTTGCCATCAGGCCGCTTATTGATATACCGGTTTCACTCATTGGCGCATTCTTCATTATGTACCTGGCGGGCTTTACTATAAACCTGCTCACCCTGTTGGCAATAGTACTCGCCACCGGCTTGGTAGTAGATGATGGTATTGTAGTAACCGAAAACATTTTTAAAAAAATGGAGAAGGGGATGAACAAGTGGCAGGCTGCCAGAGAAGGAAGTAAAGAAATTTACTTTGCAGTTATTGCAACATCTATTACACTGGCTGTTGTATTTCTTCCGATAATTTTTTTAGAGGGTTTTGTAGGCAGGTTGTTCAGGGAGTTTGGTATTGTGGTTGCCGGAGCCGTGTTAATTTCAGCTTTTGTATCATTAACGCTTACACCGGTCCTGAATGTTTGGTTGGCAAGAAAAGATGTACGCAAACATCCGTGGTTCTACAATAAAACAGAACCTTTTTTCCGCTGGATGGAAAACGGTTACCAGAATAGCTTAACCCGTTTTATGAAAATCCGGTGGATGGCATTGCCCATTATCATTGCCTGTTTTTGTATAATCTGGTTCATTGGCAGCAGCCTGCAATCGGAACTGGCACCTATGGAAGACCGCAGCGGCTTTCGGCTTTCAGTATCGGCACCAGAAGGTACTTCGTACGAAGCCATGGATAAATATATGGACAAGGTTACGAACATGGTTATGGATTCGGTTACAGAAAATAAATATATTGTGAGCATGACTGCACCGGGCTTTACAGGAGGTGGTTCTGCCAACAGCGGTTTTGTACGGGTTGTTTTAACTGAGCCTAAAGATAGAAAACGAAGCCAGGATGATATTGTGAATAAGATAAGCAAAAGTGTTTCCCGGTTTAGTGAAGGAAAGGCTTTTGCCATACAGGAACAAACCATCGCTGTAAACCGCCGCGGTGGTCAACCGGTTCAATTTGTAATTCAAAATAACAATTTTGATAAACTGACAAAAGTGATTCCTCTTTTCCTGGAAGAAGCATCCAAAAGTAAAATACTGGTGCAGGCTGATGTTGATTTGAAATTTAATAAGCCCGAGATACGCTTAAATATTGACCGGGCTAAAGCAAGCCAATTAGGTGTTAGTATACAGGATGTTTCTGAAACCATGCAACTTGCTTTCAGCAACCGCCGTTTAGGTTATTTTATTAAAGATGGAAAACAATACCAGGTTATGGCACAGGTAGACAGAGCCAACCGGGATGACCCGTCTGATTTAAAAGGAATTTATGTAAGATCAAACAAAGGAAATTTAATAAGCCTGGAGAATGTGGTTACTATATCTGAAAGCGCAACGCCCCCTTCGCTGTATCATTTTAACCGTTATAAATCAGCAACCATTTCGGCAGGACTGGCGCCCGGTAAGACTGTTGGCGATGGCATTAAAGAAATGGAACGCATAAAAAAATTGGTTTTAGATGATAGTTTCAGCACCGCTTTAAGCGGCTCTTCGAGAGATTTTGCCGAAAGCAGCAGTAATACCAGTTTTGCATTTACCCTGGCATTGATACTTATATTTTTAATTCTGGCAGCCCAGTTCGAAAGTTTTATCGATCCCATCATCATCATAACAACCGTGCCATTAGCGCTTGCCGGAGCTTTATTGTCATTGTATTTATTCGGTCAAACCTTAAATATTTTTTCTCAGATAGGCATGATCATGCTGATTGGCCTTGTAACTAAAAACGGAATTTTAATCGTGGAATTTGCCAACCAAAACCAGTTAAAGGGAATGAAGAAAACCGAAGCAGTTATTTTTGCTGCTTCGCAAAGACTAAGGCCCATTTTAATGACAAGCCTGGCTATGAGCCTGGGTGCATTACCTTTGGCATTATCGCTGGGCGATGCAGCCACCAGCCGCATTCCGCTGGGTATTGTAATTGTGGGTGGCATTCTGTTTTCACTGGTACTTACATTATTTGTAGTACCCGCTGTTTATTCATTTTTATCAACAAAGAAAAAGAAAAATGCTTTGGAAGAAATGGATGAGGCGGCGGCGGGTAAGCAAGTTGATAAGATTGTGAAAATTGATACAGCAAAGGAGG
>JANOUJ010000113.1:0-2714 GCA_031416815.1 Chitinophagaceae bacterium | reverse complement strand
GAAATCAAGACCAAGGCGGCGGTTAATTTTGTAACGACCAACCTCTCCAAGATCATAACGCTTATCACTGAAAAATAATTTATCAATAATGCCACGTGCAGTTTCATCATCAGGGGCATCAGCACCACGCAATTGCTTGTAGATGTGCTGTACCGCTTCCAGCTCACTGTTAGAAGTATCTTTATTTAATGTATTGTAAATAATAGCATAATCGCCGCTCACTTCTTCTTTCTGAATGAAAACACTCTTCACTTCCATTTCGATGATCATCGCAATGTTTGATTCATCCAATACTGTATCTCTCTCGAGGATGATCTCGTTTCTTTCAATAGAAACAACTTCACCTGTATCTTCATCCACAAAATCTTCAACCCAGGTACGCAATACACGTGCAGCTAAACGCTTGCCAATGCATTTCTCCAGGCTCTTTTTATCGGCTTTAACCTCATCAGCCATACCGAATAATTCCAGTATGTCTTTATCGGTTTCAAAACCTATAGAACGTAATAAAGTAGTTACAGGGAATTTTTTCTTACGGTCAATGTAAGCAAACATCACATTGTTGATATCTGTTGCAAACTCCATCCAGGCGCCTTTGAAAGGAATTACCCTTGCAGAGTAAATTTTGGTACCGTTCGGGTGAACAGACTGACCAAAGAATACACCGGGTGAACGGTGCAACTGGCTAACTACAACCCTTTCGGCACCATTGATAACAAATGTACCACGTGGTGTCATGTAGGGAATATTTCCCAAAAACACATCCTGAACAATGGTTTGGAAGTCAACGTGCTCTTCATCATTACAACTCAGGCGCAGTTTGGCTTTTAAAGGAACCGCATAGGTTAAACCTCTTTCAATACACTCTTCGATGGTGTAGCGTGGAGGATCAACGAAATAGTCTAAAAATTCAAGTACAAAGATGTTACGTGTATCAGTGATAGGAAAATTTTCCTTGAATACACGGAACAAGCCCTCCACGTTACGTTTGTCGGGAGTAGTTTGTAATTGAAAAAAATCTTTAAAAGACTGGATCTGGATTCCCAGCAAATCGGGTGTTTCCGCTAAAAATTCAACTTTACCGAAATTGAAACGTTTAGCAGCGGGTGTTTTTGTTGCAGACATATTGTAATTAAGACGTTTAAGTGTGCAGAAGATCCCCTGTTTTAGAGCTTTGGAACAACTTGCGCCACTGCCCCTAAATTAAAGGAGGGCAAAGGTAGGGATTATTTTGCTATTTCCTGATTACGATATACGATTTTTTGGCGAATTGGAAAGGTTTTTGTGGATAAGTCGTTTTTCTAACCAAATTTCCTGTTTTCAAGTGAGGAAACCAGACCGTTTTTACTTTCCTAATTTATAAAATGCAGTAAATCCGCCCTGTCCGTTCTGATAATTAGGTAACAATGTAAGTTTAGCCCCTTTCATGGCTTTATTTTTATGCAGATGAGGTACCAGAATACCAGAGAGTGCGCCAACTGCAACACCCGCTATCAGGTCTGTTTTAAAATGGTATCCAGCTTTAAAACGAAGATAGGCCGTGGTTACAGACAAGCCGCCTGCCACCGTATATAAAGCCCATTTGTACCGCATATTGGGATGGTAATCTGCGTAAACTTTTGCCATAAAGAAGGTTGAAGTTGCAACCAACGCCGGATGCCCACCCGGAAATGAATTTTTATTGCCTCCGCTTGTCCTTACGCTCATCGGTACATTAGGATTATAGGTAATTGGCCGGTACCTGTTTGCAATCATGGCTGAAGTTGTATAGAAAACACCGGTGAATCCAAGCGCCTCTACATACAGCAACCCTACTCTCAGACCATCTTTTCTTATATTTTTATCTAACAGTAAAAAAAGTGGTAATGGCATACTGCCATAAAAAAACAGGTCGCTTGTAGACTTGGCCTTTTCTGAATAATTACCTGTTACGGGCCGGTCAAAACTATTGACATCATTTTTATTCAGCGCCAGCACGGTAGCTACCGGAATGGTATCCCGGCCATAGATGATCCTGAACCCATTTACGGATACACCTGCGAAAATTACTGTGGCAGGAATATCGATCCATGGCTTTATGTTATACATATGTTCGGGCTTTTCCTTTTCTGAAGTTTTTTGCAGCGTGTCTGTATATTGACAATAGCTGTAAGATGAAAACATCGAAACCAATAATATTACAGTCAAGATCCTTACCATAAAAGTAAATTTATTATTGGCAGGTCAAATTTTATACCACTTATAAATAATATTATAATTATGTAAAAAAAGCGGAGCTCCTATCTCTGAGAAAAAACGCCCTTTAAAACATTAAAAAGGCCTGACCGCTTGAAGCGGCCAGGCCTTTTAACTATTTAAGGATTCAATTAAGCTATCTCAACATCAGCACCTGCTTCAGTTAACTTAGCTTTAATTTCTTCTGCAGTTGCTTTATCAGCACCTTCTTTAACAGGTTTTGGAGCACCGTCAACTAAATCTTTAGCCTCTTTTAGTCCCAATCCGGTTAATTCCTTTACGATCTTTACGATCGCTAATTTGTTAGCACCTGCAGCTTTTAAGATAACATCAAAAGATGTTTTCTCTTCAACAGCAGCAGGACCATCGCCACCTGCACTTACAACAACTGCAGCAGCAGCTGGTTCAATACCATACTCTGATTTTAAGAATTCTGCTAATTCCTGTACTTCTTTTACTGTTAAGCCTACTAAGTTTTC
>JANOUJ010000112.1:0-5051 GCA_031416815.1 Chitinophagaceae bacterium | reverse complement strand
TGCCCGTTTCATAGTGCAGCACCCAAACAAAGTTCAGGTGGCGGTACAAGAAACCGTGATTGGTGGCCTAACCAGTTAAAACTAAATATCCTTCGTCAGCATTCGTCTTTATCAAACCCAATGGGAGACGGTTTTGATTATGCAACTGAATTTAAAACACTCGACCTCGATGCTTTGAAGCAAGATATTTTCGATCTGATGACAACATCACAGGATTGGTGGCCGGCTGATTACGGGCATTACGGCCCGTTTTTTATACGCATGGCCTGGCATAGTGCCGGTACGTACCGCATTCATGACGGAAGAGGAGGCGGAGGAAGCGGCACTCAACGTTTTGCGCCTTTAAACAGCTGGCCCGATAACGTTAATCTTGATAAAGCACGTTTGCTGCTTTGGCCGGTTAAAAAGAAATATGGTCGAAAAATTTCCTGGGCCGACCTGATGATACTCGCCGGCAATTGCGCTTTGGAATCAATGGGTTTTAAAACCTTTGGTTTTGCCGGTGGCCGTGCAGATGTTTGGGAGCCACAGGAAGATGTATACTGGGGTTCTGAAAAAGAGTGGTTGGGTGGAGATGTTCGTTATGCAGATGGTTCACCAGGAGTACAGGAACATCCTGCTGTGCTGGTATCAGATGATGATGCAGATGGAAAAATACATAGCCGCAACCTGGAAAAACCATTGGCTGCCGTTCAAATGGGATTGATCTACGTTAATCCCGAGGGGCCTGATGGAAATCCGGATCCGATCGCCGCAGCAAAAGATATTCGTGACACTTTTGCACGTATGGCGATGAACGATGAGGAAACAGTTGCGTTGATCGCAGGTGGTCACAGTTTTGGAAAAACACACGGAGCTGCTTCTTCTGAACATGTTGGTAAAGAGCCGGAAGCTGCCGGCATTGAAGAAATGGGCCAGGGTTGGAGAAATTCTTTTGGCAAAGGAAAAGCGGAAGATACTATTACCAGTGGATTGGAAGGAGCCTGGACAACCACGCCAACACAATGGAGCAATAACTTTTTTGAAAATCTTTTTGGTTTTGAATGGGAGTTAACGAAAAGTCCGGCAGGTGCACAACAGTGGCAACCAAAGGAAGGTGCCGGCGCAGGTACCGTGCCTGATGCACATGACCCACAAAAAAAGCATGCTCCGTTTATGCTGACAACCGATCTTGCTTTAAGGTTAGATCCTGCGTATGAAAAAATATCAAGACGTTTTCTTGAAAACCCTGAACAGTTTGCAGACGCTTTTGCAAGAGCCTGGTTCAAACTAACGCATAGAGATATGGGCCCGGTGGTGCGTTATTTGGGTAAGGAAGTACCAACGGAAGAATTAATATGGCAGGATCCAATTCCTTCGGTTACACACAAATTGGTTGATGACAATGATATCGAATCGCTTAAAACCAAGATACTTTCTTCAGGTCTTTCAGTGTCCCAACTGGTTTCAACTGCCTGGGCTTCGGCATCAACCTTCCGCGGTTCTGATAAGCGTGGTGGCGCAAATGGGGCACGCATTCGCCTGGCACCACAAAAAGATTGGGAAGTTAACAATCCGGATCAATTGGCTAAAGTGCTTGAAACACTTACCGGTATTCAAAACGAATTCAACAGTGCACAAACCGATGGTAAAATAATTTCCCTGGCAGATCTTATTGTTTTAGGTGGAAGCGCTGCTGTTGAACTTGCTGCATTAAAAGGCGGTCACGAAGTGAAAGTTCCTTTTAAGGCCGGCCGTGGCGATGCATCGCAGGAACAGACTGATGTGGAATCATTCGCTGTACTGGAACCGGTTGCCGATGGTTTCCGCAATTATTTTTCTGCAAAACATAATGTTACTGCAGAAGAAATGCTGGTTGATAAAGCACAATTGCTTACGCTTACCGCACCCGAAATGACGGTGCTTGTTGGCGGCATGCGTGCATTAAATACTAATTTCGATCAGTCGCAGCATGGATATTTCAGCAGCCGTAAAGAAGTGCTTTGCAATGATTTCTTTACAAATTTGCTCGACTTTGGAATTAAATGGACCGCCACCGATGATGCACAAAATGTATTTGCCGGCAGCGACCGCAAAACGGGTGAAGTAAAATATACCGGTACACGGGCAGACCTTATCTTCGGCTCAAACTCCGAACTAAGGGCACTGGCGGAATTATATGCATGTGAAGATTCGCAGGAAAAATTTATAAATGACTTTGTTGCAGCATGGGTTAAGGTGATGAACCTGGATCGTTTTGATTTGGCGTGATTTGATGCTTGTGTAATAAAAAATAAAAGCTGACCTTCAAACGGGTCAGCTTTTTCGTGCAAACTTTGCCAAAGTTTTAAACTTTGGCAAAGTTGTATCAGGCTCCTTCAATCAACCCTACCGCATTGCCCCAGGGATCAATAACCGTGGCAACTTTTATTCCTCCGCCAACATCTGAAACCTGATGTAAAACCGATGCTCCTTCGCCGATTAATTTTATTATGCATTTTTCAATTTCATCAACGGCCCAATGGCTTACCGTTTGGTTACCAATGGTTACGGTTTCATCTTGCGGATGCAAACCCAGTTCGCAGCCATTAAAATCAAAGCCGACATAAAAGGCTTCATCAAAATAAGGTTGCACACCAGTAAGATTCATGTACCATGCTTTTGCTGCTTGTAGATCTGGTACGTAATAAATAACAGTTCTTAGTTTTTTAAACATATGGCCTAAATCCGCCAGCTGGCGGAGCTTTTAAAGATTAAAACGATGCACAAATCTATTAAATAAAAAAGAGAATGGTTAAGTACATTCTCTTGTTTTATTCTTACTCCAAAGTTCCCCCTTGCGGAGGGGCTTTTATTATTTCGCAGCTCCCATCTTCGCTTCCATACTTAAGGTTGCGTGTGGTACAGCACGTAAACGGGCTTTGTCTATCAATTGGCCGGTTACACGGCAAATGCCATAAGTTTTGTTTTCAATACGCATTACAGCTTTCTCCAGGTGATCGATGAAAGTGATCTGGCGGCTGGCCATCTGGCTAAGCTGCTCTCTTTCCATACTCATGCTTCCATCTTCCATGGTCATGTAACGGGCATCATCATTGTCGCCACCCATTTCATCCTTACGGGTAATTAAGCCCTGCAGGTAAGCCAGCTCTTTTTTAGCAGAGTCCAGTTTACGCTGAATGATCTCCCTGAATTCGGTAAGGTCCGCATCGTTGTAACGAACAATGGGCGCTCCCAGGTCATGTACCGGCTGGTCTAATACCGATTTGGTAAAATCTGGTTGGTATTTGCGTGATGTTTTAGTATTGATCTTTGGCAATACAACCGGTTTTGCCGGAGTTATCTTAATGTCTTTTGCTTTTTCAGGCGATTTTGCTTTTACAGGAGCAGCCACTTTTACCGGGGCCTTTTCCTTTTTCGCAGCAACCGGTTTAGCAATGGGTTTTGCGGCCGGTTTTTTAACTTCTATCTTCTTATTCATAGGTTTACTTACTGTTTTTTTTGCAGCAGCTTTAACAACAGGTTTTGCTGCTTTTTTTACCAAAATTGCCTTTTTTGGGGCCTTTTTTACAATTTTTTCAATCTTTTTAGCAGTTTTTTTGGCAACTACCTTTGGAGCCGGTTTTTTGGCAACCGCTTTTTTTGGGGCAGATTTTTTGGCTGGGGCAGCCTTTTTTACCGGGGCGGTTTTCTTTGCCGGAACAGTCTTCTTAACTGGTTTTACCGCTTTTTTAGCAACGGGTTTAGCTGCTTTCCCTGACTTTATCGGGGCATGCTTTTTTGTAGCCATACTATTATCCTTTTTTAAGTACGTTCACTTGTAATATAGCTTCGTTCACTTCAATCTCATATCCGTTGTTAATTTCGGGTAAAAAAGCAAGCGAGTCAGCTAGAATTTCGGCGCAAATATACTCTTTATATTGAATTAAAGACGGTTGCAGTGTAGCATTTTCACTTACCATTACATCTATCCGGTCAGCAAGGTTGAATCCGCTGTCCTTGCGGATGTTTTGTACCCTGTTTACAAACTCCCTGGCATCACCTTCTTTTTTCAAATCACCGGTAATTGTTATATCTAATGCCACTGTTAACTGGCCTTTTACGGCAACCTCATAGCCGGGTATTTCATCAGTAGCTATTTCCAGGTCTTCGGCATTGATAAGTACGGGTTCTTCGCCAGTGGTTACATGATCCGGATTAAGTAAATATTCACTTTCCAGAACTTTATCAATGGTTGCATTATCAAAAGCAGCAATCTGTTCGGCTGCCCATTTCATTTTTGGCCCCAGCTTTTTCCCCAGGGTTTTAAAATTTGCCTTGGCTTTCTTCTTAATAAAGTCATTTTCGGCACCCAACACCTCCACTTCTTTAATATTTGTTTCCGCCTTTATAATATCCTCCACTTTTTTTATCCGGGCTTCCATGGTAGCATCCATTGCCGGAATAAACACTTTTTGTAAAGGCTGCCTTACTTTAAGGTTTACTCTTTTGTTTTTACGAAGAGATAGGATGAGGGAAGAGATATCCTGTGCCAGTTGCATTCTTTTCTCCAGATCAATATCAATTAAAGCGTCATCAACTTTCGGGAAATCGGAATGATGTACGGATTCACTTACAAAGCGGTTTGAAACTAAATTCAGGTTATTGAACAGCCAATCGGCAAAGAACGGGGCAACGGGTGCCATTAGTTTGCACAATGTTTCCAAACACTCGTACAAGGTTTGATAAGCACAGATCTTATCATGCTCATACTCCCCTTTCCAAAACCGGCGGCGGCAAAGCCTTACATACCAGTTGCTTAAATGGGCATCCACAAAATCTTCAATAGCACGGCCCGCCTGTGTAGGTTCGTAGGCATCAAAATTTTCCTGAACATTTTTTATCAATGAGTTGAGGGAAGACAAGATCCATTGATCGATCTCGGGTCTTTCTTTTACAGGCGTATAAGTTTCTTTAAAAGAAAATCCGTCTACATTGGCATAGAGTGCAAAGAACTGGTAGGTATTATATAAAGTCCCAAAAAATTTACGTTGTACTTCACGGATACCTTCGACGTCAAATTTTAAATTATC
>JANOUJ010000111.1:0-2148 GCA_031416815.1 Chitinophagaceae bacterium | reverse complement strand
ACAAGGGCAATTATTTATGCTGTTTACTGGACAATATCTGCGATTACAATCATCACCTTCTTAATATTCTTTTTTACCGATCATAGTTTTTTAGGCAAAAAATTCAGGACTTATTTATTTGCAACCGCTATCGGATTGTTTTTATCAAAACTAATCGTTATAGTTTTTCTTTTTGTTGATGATATAAGAAGGGTTATTCAATGGATCTCAGGAAAATTATTTTTTAAAAATACGGATGTAGATGATATGAGTGGGGATGGTATCAGTCGTTCCACATTTTTAAGTTGGGTGGGGCTTGCTGCCGGCGGAACCCTGTTTGGTAGTCTGCTTTACGGTTTTAGTAATAAATATAATTACAATGTTAAGCGCATACAATTGGCTTACGATAATTTGCCTGCTGCATTTAAAGGGATGAAAATTGTTCACATCAGCGATATACACAGCGGCAGTTTTACTGATAAAGCCGCGGTAACGCAGGGTGTGGAAAAAATATTGAACGAAAAGCCGGACCTTATTTTATTTACCGGCGATTTGGTTAACGACCGTGCTACCGAAATGGATGAGTATAAAAATGTTTTCAACAAACTGAATGCGCCTTTGGGTGTGTATAGTACATTGGGTAACCATGATTATGGCGATTATGTTCGTTGGCCATACAATGGCATATCTAAAGAACAGAACCTGCAACAACTGAAACAGGTGCATGCTGATATGGGTTGGAAACTTTTAATGAATGAGCATGTTGAGCTTGAAAAAGACGGAGAAAAAATTGCCTTGATAGGTATAGAAAACTGGAGTAACAAAGGCCGGTTTCCCAAACATGGCCGTATGGACCTGGCGCATTCGGGTGCAGATAAATATGCTTTTAAAATACTGTTGAGCCACGACCCCAGTCATTGGGATGCACAGGTGAAACCGCAATACCCTGATGTGGACCTTACACTGAGCGGCCACACACATGGGATGCAATTTGGTGTGGAAATACCCGGTTTTAAATGGAGCCCCGTACAATACATGTATAAGCAATGGCATGGCTTGTATGAAGACGGAAAGCAAAAACTTTATGTAAACCCGGGCTACGGTTTTCTTGGTTACCCCGGCAGGGTGGGGGTTTTGGCGGAGATAACGGTGATTGAGTTGGTTTAAAAAAAAGCCGGAAAGCCGGTAAGACGTTCTAAAAAATAAATCCCGTCTTACCGACTTCTCCGCAGGATGCTGTGCACCGGCAAATTAAAATCAAATACTTATTTAAAACTCCTTCTTTCTTTAGGAGCATAAATTCTCTTTCTTCCTTCAGTGGCTCTGTCGCTTCTGCCGCCTTCATCATTGGGCCTTTTAAAACCGCCATCAGCTTCATTCATACGTACAGTGCGGTTGTTATAGCGCTTGCCGTCAATGGCTTTTATCATGGTTGATGCAGCCGCCTGGTCGATCTCTATCCAACTGTTCATGTCACGCATGTCTATCTTGCCAAGTACTTCTTTTGTCAAGTCACTTTCATCTAAAATGAATTGTAAAAAACTGGCTTTGTAAAAACCATCTTTGGTGCCGAGGTTAATAAATAAACGTGTATACCCACTGTTGCGGCTGGTAAAACTGGTGCGTTCTTTACGGCTGCCATTCATGTCACTTCCGGCTCTTTCAACGGGTCTCCTTTCGCCACGTATATCACACCTGTTCAGGTCATCTGCATTTTCGTAATACTTTAAAAAATGACTGAACTCCAATGCCGCTACTCTTTGTAAAACTTCTTCTTTGCTTACATCGGCAAATTTTTCCATCAGGTCGGGCATGTAAGTTTCATACTCGCCATGAGTAACATCGGCCTGCATTAATTTATCCATGAAATGAAAGAATTGCTTGCGGCAAACATCTTTACCGGAAGGGATATCAACTTTATGAAACTGTGCATTGATCATTCTTTCCAGCGATTTGATCTTGTAGCTTTCCCTACTGTGACAAATTGATAAACAGATTCCGGTTTTACCTGCACGGCCTGTACGTCCGCTACGGTGTGTGTACACTTCCATATCATCAGGTAATTCAAAATTGATAACATGGGTAATACCGTCCACGTCAATACCTCGTGCAGCCACATCGGTTGCAATTAATAATTGTAAATTCTTGCTGCGGAAACGGCCCATTACT
>JANOUJ010000110.1:0-1568 GCA_031416815.1 Chitinophagaceae bacterium | reverse complement strand
TGAACAATTAAAAGGTAAAAAGGTGATGCTGGTAAACACTGCATCTGATTGTGGTTATACCGGCCAGTATGATGATCTGCAAAAACTAAGTGAGCGGTATAGAGACAAGTTGGTGGTGATCGGTTTTCCTGCTAACGATTTTAAAGAACAGGAAAAAGGGACCGATGAAGAAATCGCTTCTTTTTGTAAAAAAAATTTTGGTGTAAGCTTTCCGCTGATGAAAAAAAGCAGTGTAGTTAAAGGTGCAAATCAAAATAAAATATTTGAATGGCTTACTGACTCAAACAAAAATGGCTGGAACATCCAGCAACCTTCCTGGAATTTTTGTAAGTTTATAGTGGATGAGCAGGGAAGGCTTACAAATTTCTTTGGATCAACCATTGAGCCATTGGGCAAAGAAATAACCACCGCATTAAACCAGTAAATTTTTTTGTATGCTTCAACAAAGAGACTTTAGTTTTATTTATCGGTATTTCATTGCTGAAAAACAGGAGAGCCTCTTGTTTTTGATCGTAGGGATTGTAGCTGTTATGCTTGCCATTGTGTGTTGGTTCTTTATAAAAAGCAACCCTTCTTTTTATAAAGGCGCAGCCATTCCATTATTGGTCATTGGCCTTATTCAAATGGTAGTTGGTTATTCGGTTTATTCCAGAACTGATAAACAAAAGGCAGATATAGCCTACAATATAGGCATGGAGCCGGTTGCGTATGTTAAGCAAACAGAACTGCCGCGGATGAAAACCGTAATGAAGAATTTTATTATTTATCGTTGGGTAGAAATTGCTTTCATCATAACCGGAATTATTCTGATCATGCTGTTCAGGACAAACCCCGACAAGTCATTCTGGTACGGTCTTGGGATAGCCCTTGCTCTCCAGGCCGTCATCATGCTTGGTGCAGATTACTTTGCAGAGAAAAGAGGTAAAGTGTATACAAACGAATTAAATAAGATAATTGCTTATTAGGGTCGTGACGCTAAAGCGGCCTAAACCGTGTTTAGAAAGCTGATTGAATTGTAATAGGTTAATAGAACTTTTTTATTATTTCTTCTTCCAGTGAAAAATCCAACCGATTAATGATATCACTTTAACGAAGCTAAGGTTGAGCGCCCCGACCCATATTACACCGGACACTTCTCATGATAATTAATTAATTCAATAGGAGTCTTTTCAAACTCATAACCAGCGTACTTAATATTAATTTCATCCAGCACTTCATCAATTTCCTCCACAGTATTAAGCGTAACTAATTTTAAACGGTAATCCTTTATACCAGGCAATCCTTTTAAATAATTGGTGTAATGCCTGCGCATTTCAAAGATGCCAACTTTGGGACCCTTCCATTCAAAAGATTTATGCAAATGCTTTTTGCAAACAGCCACTCGGTCTTCAATTGTAGGAGAAGGCAAATGTTCTCCCGTTTTTAAGAAATGTTTTATCTCATTAAATATCCAGGGATAACCGATCGCAGCTCGACCGATCATAATACCATCAACGCCATATTTATTTTTATATTCAAGCGCTTTTTCAGGGCTATCTATATCGCCATTACCAAAAATGGGCATGGTT
>JANOUJ010000109.1:0-2372 GCA_031416815.1 Chitinophagaceae bacterium | reverse complement strand
TTACTTCATTTTTAAAAATAACCCGGGCCGACGCTTTACAATTAAAGGCATTTGCAACTGTAACGAGGTATATGCCTGGTTGTGTAACGGTATATTGTTGTGTGGTAGAAAAATCTTGCCATAGATAGCTTTGAAAGTTTCCGGGATTAAGCACTACCGTTTCTCCTTCGCATATATTTCTATCGGCACCCAATACAGGTTTTGGTTTTTCACGAACCGATAAATGGGTAACAACCACCGAGTCGCAATTCGCAGCAGTTTTCAGGGTATCATAATAAATGCCCGATTTGGATTGAAATATTCCACCTGCCATATAAAATTCGCCCTGGCAAATGTTAGCTGTTACATTATTTATTATCCTGGTAATGGTAAGGTTTAAAGTGATGATGATGCTGTCGCAGCCCATGGCATTTAACACCAGGTGTATGTATGTACCAGAAGAATCGTAAGTTTTATTATTCAACTTAAAGGAGGTACAGCTATTTACATTCAACGTTTGCATAAATGCTGCACCGGGACATTGCCGCAGTTTTTGAATAAACATTTCGCTTTGCCCGGCGGAACTGCGTTTTATTTCATCAGGCCCGGGGTCAAAATCTTTGGTTCCCTCAAATGTTCCGCCAACATAAACATTATTCCCCTGGTCAACCTGTATTGAATAACCGCTTCCATAAAAAGAACCCGTTGCCTGTGCAACCCATACAAACCCGCCGGCATCATTAAGCTTTAGAACAAAAATGTCCGGATCGCCCGGCGCAGTTAATTTATGTTCTGCCGGCCCAGGATCAAAATCAGCAGTACCATTGTAATGCCCCGTTATATAAATATTATTTGCCGCATCATCTTGTATACCAAACGTCTGTTGATACGATGGGCCACCAATTTGTTTTACCCAAACCAGGTTAAGACTGAGATCATATTTACCAATAAATATATCATCATCATCAATGGGAGAACTCAGTAGCTGGGTTCCGGCGCCGGGATCAAAATCAGCCTGGCCATCAAAATGCCCCGCTAAATAAATATGGTTTGTGTTGTCTAATTTTAAGCTAATACACCGTACCCTGCTGTTACCCCCCATTTTACCGGCATTAATAAAAATTCCATTGGCATTTAATTTCAAAATATAGCCATCCCCAACTCCATCTGACGATAAATTAAATGTGCCGCCGCCGGGGTCGAAATCAACAGTAGCAAAATAAAAACCTGTACTGTACACATTATTCTGCTCATCCAGACCAATTGAATAGGCAACATCTGATGAAGGGCCTCCAATGCTTTTTGCCCATATCAAATTACCGCTGTTGTTTAATTTGCACACAAAAATATCGGTTGCGCCGTTTGATACCAGGTTAAATAGGCCCGTTCCGGGATCAAAATCTGCCATGTTATCAAAGTACCCGTTTATGTAAATATTACCGGCCCGATCTAATTTAATGGCATTGCAAAAATCATTGGTTGTTCCGCCAAATTGTTTTGCCCAGATAAAGTTTCCGTTATTATCAAATTTGCACACAAAAATATCTTCGTTACCAGCAGAAGTTAAACTGGTAACTCCGGCACCTGGATCAAAATCGGTTGTTCCAAAAAAAATACCGGTTATGTAGATATTTTTAGCGCTGTCCAGGGCAATCCCATAACCCGCCTGGTACCTGAAATCGCCAATACTTTTTGCCCAGATGAGTTGTCCGGCACTATTGTATTTTGTAAGAAAAATATCTTCGGCGTTCACCGAAGTAAGATTACTGACATTTGGACCAGCATCAAAATCAACTGTAGTGGAATAATAACCGGTTGCGTAAACATTGCTTTCGTCATCTAAAACAATGGCCTTGCAAACATCAAAGGAGGTGCCCGGCATAGCATTGGCCCAATCTAATTTTACAGATTGGGATAAAGCAGTAGCGGCAAACAGTAATAAAAGGAATAATATGGCTGAAACTGCTTTCATCTCTACTATTAAACGTAAAAAACAGGCTTTAGGTTCTTGACAAAAGAGAATAATTCTATATCTTAAATATACCACATTCTACACTCTGTAAAAGAGCAGGATCATTATGTATCTTGCAACCCATGTTTTTTGTTAGCAAAATATCTCTAACGCAGTTTAAAAATTATCAATATTCCACCTTTGATTTTACACAAAGGATTATTGGCATATGCGGCCTCAATGGCAAAGGCAAGACCAACCTGCTGGATGCTGCATACTACTGCTGTTTTACCAAAAGTTATTTTACAAAAGCTGACGGGCTGAACATGCAATTCGGGAGTGATGGGTTTAGGATAGTGGCCAAAGCCGCCTCCGAACTCCGTTCTTTCCCTGTCGTGAACCCCGAAGGGGGAGGAAATCTGGAAGATGTGAGCGAAGCAAA
>JANOUJ010000108.1:0-2811 GCA_031416815.1 Chitinophagaceae bacterium | reverse complement strand
ATCCCTGGACATCCATTAATAGACGAAAAAGAAATTAATTGCGGAAGTATTAATTTAAAAAATTTGATGTTAAGGAAATGAACAGAAGCCAGCCCCACTGGCGCAAGTGTTCCCTTCCCAACTGATTAAATTAAAAACGTAAAGATTACGGGATCACTTGATGCCTTTTCAAATCTGCCCCGATTGTATCGGGGTATTCTGGAACGCAAACAATATTGTGACCGTGCATTTTACTAATAACGCAACATTCGCTTCTTACATTTACAACTTCCCGGTACAGAAACACTCAAAAAGGCAGCATCTGAATGGGGAAGAATGAATTGGGTAAGGTCTTTAATATGGCTCGCAGGTCTTGTCTGTTCTTTCTTAGCTTTGGACAAAGCCATTTCAAGCACACAAAAACTATCTTAATTACAGAAAAGAATCTACTTAAAAACACTATCCGAAACGAAAAGTTCGGGCCGGACAAACAACTTTGGGCTTTAGTTCTTAATTTCAACTTTATATTTTCAATCAGCAGCGACTGTGGGTGGACGGAATACTAATGCCACACCTGCACAAAGCCCGCCCGTTATCGGCAACTCGTGGAGTCCTCCAAACTTGAACCATTCGTATAAGAAATGATCGAAATAAAAGTGTCTGAAAATTTGTTAGACAATTTAATTAAGCGAAAGAGATTGTAAACATCAGGGATAAATAGTCGCCTATTTTTAGATACTAATGATAGCGGAAGAAATAACAGAGTTTTTTTATTTTTAAAACAACCAACCACCATGTCAACATTTCAAAACGATGATTTTTCAAAACTGGAATATACCGGATGGCAGCGTGTAGCAGGCAAGTACATGGATAACTGGGCAATGCTTACCCGGCAGTTTATTATACCGTTGTTAGATGCTGCTAATGTTGGCAAAGGCATGAAAGTGCTTGACGTTGCCTGCGGGCCCGGGTTGGTTTCTGAAAAAATTTATCAAAGAAAAGCATTATCGGTTGGAATTGATTTTTCACCTGAGATGATAACTCTTGCCAGGCAATTATATCCACATATTAAATTTGAAGAAGGAGATGCACAACAACTTCCGTATAAAAATGCATCCTTTGATTCGGTGGTAATGAATTTCGGTATGCTTCATTTGCCACAACCATTGCAGGCAATGAAAGAAGCATACAGGGTACTTAAAAAAAATGGAAGATTTGCTTTTACAGTTTGGGCAGGCGCGGCAAAAAGCCCTGCTTCTAAAGTAGTTAATGATGCCAAAGAAAAGTATGCCGATATGAATGTTCCTATGCCTGCCGCACCTCCTTATGCTTATTTTGAAGACAAAGAAAACTGCAAAAGATTTTTAAGCGATGCAGGCTTTGATCCGCAAACGATGCAGTACAAAACAAAGCTTGTTAAATGGAAAGTTCCCACTGCCGGATTTTACTTTGATGCAGAATTAAATGCCGGTGTTAGAAATGCTGCGTTTCTTCGCCAGCAATCAGAGAAAACTTTACAGAAAATAAAAATTTCTATAGAGCAGGGGATGCAGCAGTTCAAAACAAATGAAGGATTCAATCTCCCTTTTCGTGGTTATATAGTTGCAGCAGAAAAGACGGTATGAAAAAAATCCGTAGTTACAGACTACAGACAGCATAAAAGTAAAGCTTGCATCTATATAAAAAAACTTGCCGACATCAATACCACCGTCCTAAAGGAACTATGTATAGAATCAATCAAATATATTAGCGAACACCACGAATGTTCTTGCAGAGTAAAATAAAATACAGGTTGACAAAAGACAGAAACACTGCTGGTAACATGGGGTTGTAAAATGAATTACACCTGCACCGCCACACTATGCACCGCAGCGGCCATTTCTTTTATAAGGTTGGGGTCTTTTTCAATGGCATTGCCTACTACAATTACATCAGCACCGGCCTTGCAGTTGAGGAAAGCTTTTTCAGGTTCAATAATACCACCACCAATGATGAGGGGTGCTTCAATTACGGAAGCAACTTTGGCGATCATGTCTTCGCTGATGGCACGTTTGGCACCGCTGCCGGCATCCATGTAGATCAGTTTCATGCCCAGCATTTCGCCCGCCATGGCCGTACACATGGCAATTTCATTTTTATCGGCAGGTAAAGGAGAAGCATTGGAGATATAAGAGACTGTTGTTGGTGCGCCGCCATCTACCACCATATAACCGGTTGATAAAATTTCGAGGCCGCTTTGTTTTACGAGCGGTGCAGAAATTACGTGTTGCCCGATCAGCATATCGGCATTGCGGCCGCTAATGAGGGAGAGATACAGTAAAGCATCGGCATATTTGCTAACCTGGTTTGGACTGCCAGGAAAAAGAATGACGGGAATATTGCAACTGCGTTTGATGAGATGTACACATTCATCCAGGTAATTGGAAATAACGAGGCTGCCACCAACTAAAAAATAATCAACCTTTGCACTTACGGAAAGTTCGATCAACTGAGCAAGGTTACTATTATTCACCTTATCAGGATCGATCAGTACGGCAAATGATTTTTTTTGTTGTTGCTTACGCTCCGCCAATGAATGGTAAATACCTTTGATCATTTCTTCCCGGTTGGTTTCGTTTCGTGCAAAAATGTATAAAAAATAGTTATTATCGCCAATAATACGCTTTAAAAACGCTCATGGCTGCAAATTCGTACTTTTTCTGCTTAAATTTGGCAGATGCTCAATATTACTTACGAGATAAAATTTAAAACGGCCCGAAGCGGTGGTAAAGGGGGCCAGAACGTGAACAAGGTAGAAACCATGGTGGAGGGCTATTGGCATATTGGATCTTC
>JANOUJ010000107.1:0-2622 GCA_031416815.1 Chitinophagaceae bacterium | reverse complement strand
TAAGAAAATCGGCATGACGAGTATCTTCGATGCCAGTGGCAAGCAAACTGCTGTTACTATTATTGAAGCCGGCCCATGCGTGGTTACACAAAAGAAAACCGTTGAAACAGACGGCTACAATGCTCTCCAGATAGCATTTGGCGATAAAAAGGAAAAGCACTCCGTAAAATCTGAGATCAATCACTTTGCCAAAGCGCAAACCTCTCCTAAAAGATTCGTTCAGGAAATCCGCGATAGCGAAATAGACAAGAATGTTGGTGAAACATTAACTGTAGACATATTTGCCGAAGGCGATGCTGTTGAAGTTGTTGGTACAACCAAGGGTAAAGGTTTCCAGGGTGTTGTAAAACGTCATGGCTTTAAAGGTGTTGGTGGCCAGTCGCATGGTCAGCATGACAGGTCTAGGGCTCCAGGTTCTATCGGTAACTCATCAGATGCCAGCCGTGTATTTAAAGGTATGCGTATGGGCGGCCGTATGGGCCAGGATAGAGTGACCATGAAAGGATTGAAAGTGGTAAAGATTTTCGCAGAAAAGAATTACATATTAGTTAGTGGTTCAGTACCGGGCCATAATGGTTCAATTGTTTTAATTCAAAAATAACTTTAGAAAAGTTCAAAACACTTTTACAAAGTTTGAAGGATAAAAAAAACTTTTCTAAAGTTTAAATAATAAGTACAATGCAAGTAGATGTTTTAAATATAGAAGGAAAGCAAACCGGTCGCTCGGTTGAGTTACCAGATGAAATTTTTGGTATTGAACCCAACGATCACGTTATTTACCTGGCTGTAAAGCAATACCAGGGCGCACAACGCCAGGGATCGCACAAGGTGAAGACCCGTGCAGAAGTTAAAGGTTCTTCTAAAAAATTACACAAACAAAAAGGAACCGGTGGAGCCCGTAAAGGTAACCTGCGTAACCCTTTGTATAAAGGTGGTGGTACTATTTTTGGACCAAAACCACACAAGTATGATATCAAATTAAACCGTAAGGTTAAAGATCTGGCTAAGATGGGCGCTTTGGCTTATAAGGCAAAAGAAAATGCTATTGTGGTACTGGAAGATGTGAAAATGGATGCGCCAAAAACATCAACTTTCACTGGGATCTTAAAAAGCCTGAACCTTAACGGAAAGAAAGCCTTGTTTGTAATTCCTGAATACAACGATAACCTGTATTTAAGTTTACGTAATGTGCCCAGTGTTAGCGGTACTTTATTGAGCGATTTAAATACTTACGATATATTAAATGCAAATGTTTTGGTTTTAACTGAAAGTGCTGCAAAGATATTTAGTGAGGAAAGTGTAGAAGCCTAATAATAAGAAACAAAAAAATTAAAAGACATGAAAGCGTCTGATGTATTAATAAAGCCGATTTTATCTGAAAAAGCCAACAAGCAAACAGAAAAAATGAACCGCTACTCTTTTGTAGTGAACAAAAAGGCAAACAAGCTTGAGATAAAAAAAGCAATTGAAAGCTTTTACGGCGTAACTGTTGATAATGTGAATACAATTGTTGTGCCTTCAAAAGCAAAATCAAAATATACCAAAGCCGGATTTATCGTTGGTCGCAAGCCTTCAAAAAAGAAAGCAATTGTAACGATAGCTAAAGGAGAGTCAATTGACCTGTACGGCAGCGAAGTATAAGACGCCCCCTCCGCCCCTAAAGGGGGAACCAGGCGGAGAATAGAATTAAAAATGAATGGTAAATCTGCTACCGCAAAATGCAGAGATTAATAAAATTAGAGCTTCAAAGTCCCTTTAGGGATTTAGGGCAAAATAAAACAAAATGGCATTAAGAAAATACAAACCAACAACAGCAGGAACCAGGTGGAGAATTGGTAATGCTTACGAAGAGATTACTACGAACGTTCCGGAAAAATCTTTGCTGGAAGCACAGAAGAATACTGCCGGCCGTAACTCTCAGGGTAGAAGATCAATGCGCTATATGGGTGGTGGCAACAAAACCATGTATCGTATTATCGACTTTAAAAGAGATAAAAAAGATATTCCTGCTACTGTTAAGACCATTGAGTATGATCCAAACCGTACCGCTTTCATCGCATTATTAAATTATGCTGATGGTGAAAAGCGTTACATCATTGCTCCACAGGGATTGCAGGTTGGACAAACAGTTATAAGCGGCGATGCTGCAGCGCCAGAATTGGGAAATGCGTTGATGTTTAAGAATATGCCTTTGGGTACAAATGTTCACAACATTGAAATGCAGCCTGGCCAGGGAGGAATACTTGTACGTAGTGCAGGAACATCGGCCCAGTTAAGTAATAAAGAAGAAAAGTACGCAATATTAAAAATGCCAAGTGGTGAGTTAAGAAAAGTGTTGATCAAATGCTACGCAACCGTTGGTGTTGTAAGTAACAGCGATCATAGTTTGGAGAGCATGGGTAAAGCAGGCCGTAACCGTTGGAAAGGTATTCGTCCCCGCACAAGAGCGGTAGCGATGAATCCGGTAGATCACCCGATGGGTGGTGGTGAAGGTAGAGCTTCAGGTGGTCACCCACGTAGCCGTAAAGGTAAATATGCAAAAGGCCAGATTACCCGTACAAAAGGTAAAGGTTCAAGCAAAATGATCATCACCAGAAGAAACGGTAAGAAATTACCAAATTC
>JANOUJ010000106.1:0-2949 GCA_031416815.1 Chitinophagaceae bacterium | reverse complement strand
TGCCTTAAAAATGGCATCGTAAAATTTCATGTGTTGAAAAGCGTGCAGCGAATTGTGATGAATAAAATCTTTTAGTGCCTGTTGCGAAGGCAGGAAATGTTTTAATTCATGTATAACATGTGCTTCGTTAAAAGAATGATTACTCATATAAAAAAAGTGGGTTGGAAATGATTTCCAACCCTGTTTAAAAAGTTAATGCCTTAGTTCTGCCAGGCTGAATGTTGGATTTTTTTCATCATTTATATATGATACATCCTTATAAAACTCCACCTTGCCCGTATCTATATTATACATAGCTCCAACAATACCTATTTCGCCTTTGTCTAACATTTCTTCCAGAATAAAACTACGTTCAATAATATTTTTAACACTACGCCTCACATGTAATGAAGATACATTCTCAACAAATTTTGCATTTTTAGAATTTCTTTTATCTGCAGCAGTTGTTTCAGATTCAGCATAAACAGCGGGTTGCAGTTTGGATAATAACTCTGTAAGGTTTCCCATTTCTACATGGTCGCAGGCTCCTTTTACTGCACCGCATTTGGTGTGTCCAAGAACGACTATCAGCTTTGAACCAGCTACTTTACAGGCAAACTCCATACTCCCCAGTATGTCGGTATTCACAATATTACCGGCAATCCTGATAGAAAAGACATCCCCTAATCCCTGGTCGAAAACCAACTCTGATGAAGTGCGGCTATCGATACAGCTTAGTATGGTGGCAAAAGGCCATTGTCCATCACGGGTGGCATTTACCTGGCCTAACAGATCTCTTTGTGCTTTTAAATTTTTTACAAACCGTGAATTACCTTCCTGTAAAATTTCCAGGGCCATCCTGGGTGTTAAACTTGATTGTGTTTCTTTTGTATGAACTCTCATTTTAAATTATTTTTTATAGTTTTTTTTATTTGATTTTTATGCCGTTTCAATAAAATTGACCGTTTCAACTGTTATATTTTTTGTTTTTGCATTGCTTTTGAAATCACGAATCAGTTCCACTACATCGTATGCAATTGATTTAGATTTGGTGCAGTCGATAATTACTTTTGAATTTGCAGGAATCTCTTCCAGCTCTTTGATCACACTTGCCTTATTAAAAAAGGAAACTTCTTCGGCCATTACCAAATGATGTACCGCATATCCTTCTTCACTGGTAACTGTTTCTTTCATATAGTGAGAATTACGATAGCTATGCCGAAGTGTATAAAAAATTCCGAATAGTATACCAATTGTAATGCCCTTTAACAGGTCGGTTAATAAAATACCAACTACAGTTGCCATAAAAGGCATAAACTGTTCCCAGCCTGACTTATACATTTGCTTAAAAAGCGTAGGTTTTGCTAACTTATAACCAACCATCAGTAAAATAGCCGCTAAACTGGCCAGTGGTATCATATTCAATAAGCCGGCTATGGTAATGGCCGAGATCAGTAAAAACACACCATGAAGTATTGCTGATAATTTTGTACGGCCACCAAAATTTATATTTGCCGAGCTGCGAACGATAACCTGTGTTATGGGTAACCCTCCAATTAATCCGGAAACAATATTTCCTAAACCCTGCGCCTTTAATTCCCGGTTGGTAGGTGTAATTCTTTTATCAGGATCCAATTTATCAGTAGCCTCTACGCATAACAATGTTTCCAGGCTGGCAACAATAGCCATTACCAAGCCTGCTTTCCAAACTTCAATATTTGTTATGGCCGAAAAATCGGGAAATGTAAACTGTTTGAAAAATTCTGATAAATTGTTAGCTACCGGCAGCCTTACAACCTGATCTTCAGCTAAACTAAAATCCAGTGTTCCTGCTTTGAACAAATAATTCATTACAATACCCAGTATTACTACAACAATAGGGCCCTGTATCAGTTGAAAAATTTTATGCTTTTTTGTTAACACCGTATCCCACAATATGAGTATAGCCAATGAAATGGCAGCTATCAAAACTGCACCGGGTGTTACAAAATCCAGCGCCTGTGAAATCTCAGAAAAAGTATTTTGCCCGTCTGCCTGTAAAAAAGCATCATCGCCCTCAGCGTCTTTATCCCAGCCTAAAGCGTGTGGAATTTGTTTTAAGATAATAAGAAGCCCTATACCCGTAAGCATCCCTTTAATAACTGAAGATGGAAAAAAGTATGCAATAAAACCTGCTTTAGCAAAACCAAGTGTTAATTGAACAATTCCTGCTATAACAACCGCCAGTAAAAAAGCCGGAAACGACCCTATAGAGCCAATAGCAGTTAATACAATTACTGCAAGGCCAGCAGCGGGGCCACTAACTCCTAATGGCGAACCACTTGCAATACCTACAATAATGCCACCAACAATTCCTGCAATAATGCCAGAGAAAAGTGGCGCTCCGGATGCAAGTGCAATTCCCAGACATAAAGGAACCGCTACAAAAAATACGACAATACTTGCCGGAAGATCACTCTTAATTTCTTTAAATAAGTTATTACGCTTCATGAAAGGCTATTTTGATTTTATAAACAATGGATTTTATTAATACCATTATAAGGATCATAAGGCTGCTTAAAACAATAATGGAAACGACACGGCACTGCGTCATTTGGTTAAAAATATTACAGCTGGTTTGGAGGAGGAACCAGCAGTTCGCCATGAAAAGCAATATAGGTTTCTGAATTTTCGCTTTTATGATATTGCGAAACCTGAATCAGGAAATGAGTGGCGATATGATTATCATGAATAAATTCTTCAGAAAAAGTATTGTTACCCGGCGTTTTTTCTTCTGTATTGTTACCAAGGGGATTGGTTGTTTCTTCTTCGTTATCGGTGAGTGGAGAGGTTGCTTTTTCCATTTTATGGTGTTTAGCCAGCTCCTGCTGTGCAGTGTACACAAATGGAAGGCTTACGGTAAGCCATGCCAGTGCCACAATAAATACTACAGCAGAAAACAGTTGGAAAAAACTATATCTTTTACGGTCT
>JANOUJ010000105.1:0-5501 GCA_031416815.1 Chitinophagaceae bacterium | reverse complement strand
TTTAAATTAAATGCACCATTCACAATGGGGTTTGGTGCAATGTTCAACACATCAATTCCTTTAGCTGCATTTATTAAAGTAACAACAGTACTGTATGTTATTTTACCATCAGCATCTGTCATTTTAAGGCGATAATAATTGATGCCTTTTACCGGTTGGTTATCAGTATAATTAAATGGTTGCTGACAACGTACCGCTGTTGCAAAAATGCTGTAGATGCTACTAAAGTTACGTCCATCGGTACTGCGTTCCATTGCAATGGTTGCACTGGGTGTGCTTACGCAGGTAACTTTCCAGTTTAATAAATGGTTGCCGTTATTTCTGGTGCCATTAAAATAGTTAACGGTTATAGGTAATGGGTTAGCAAAGTTAGTGCTGGCCAAAGAAAACGGACTAAATGTAGTAACCACGGGCCATGTTATTGAACCAGCAGTTACAGTACTGCCTCCGGTTACGATGGGAGTTACCGGATAAGAATCCCAGCCGGGAGCGCCAGCATCAAAATGAGCCATCGTTAAGGTAGCAAGGTTATCTATATAACTTCCAGGTCCACCACAAACATTGACTGAACTCCAGTACCCTTTAACATCAACTGATATTGGAGTAGCAATACCTTTATTTAAAGTCCAGTAATCGCATCCGCTTACATGGTTAAGACCAGCGCCGGCAGTTATGGGCCCTAATGCTCTTGCACTTGACCTGATATATTCAGCTGTAAATTCATCCGCAATAGTTCCTCCAACAAAAACATCTATTCCAATGGGTACATACCCATTGCCTTTGCCCACAGGGAACGTAAAAGTAGTATTACCAATTTTTTTAACCGGGCCATTTACAAAACTTGTATTGCTTGCCCCAGTCACTGTAGAACCTGCTATCATGGTTAATAAGCTTACAGGTATTCTGATAATACCCGAAGTAAGCGTAAGACTATTTGTAATTGTATTATTATCATTAAGAATTAATCCACCAACACCATTCATTGTAAGGTTTTTAATATTACCTAAAAAAGAAGCAACTGGCAAATTAATGGAAACTGTATTGGTAAAAGTAACTGTGCCGTTACTAGCATCAATATTACCAGTTGAACGGGTAACAGTTCCTGCGATGGTAAGATTGTTTATTGAAGTATTTAATGTTCCCTGGGTTAAAGCCAAAATATTATTTACAGTAGTATTAACCAAAATCATCATGCCGCTGGCATTGTTTAGTGTAAGATTATAAAATGTTGTTGCAACACCATCAATATATTGTTGCGAAGTACCATTAAAAACTACAGTACCTGTTCCGGTTATGGATCCGCTGTTATTGGTAAAATTACCTGTTAAGGTAATTGTGTTAGTCCCAAGTGCTAAAGTTGATCCTGATTCCAATACTAAATCTGAAATAGTATTATCAGCAGAAAGCTGTAATGTTGCTCCGGTTTTCACCAGTACAGATGTTGCTGCAGGTAAAGAGCCTGTTGCCACTGCTACCAACGTGCCCTGTGCTACGATTGTATTTCCACTATAAGTGTTTGCTACATTTGAAAGTCGTAATGTACCGGGACCGCTTTTAACCAAATCGGAATTTAAACCCCCGGAAATAACTCCCGACAATTCTCCTTCATCTGTTGCAGAACCTATATTATCATAAACATATACCTCACGTGCAGTGTAATTATTTGTAAAAACACCATCATCAAGTCCAATATTATTTGTTAGAGCAATTCTACTATCGGCCAATTTAGAACCCATTAAAAAGCTATATCCATCACTTAACCATGCATTATTGTTCCAAAGTAAAGTTGCTGGAGTACTACCTCCTACTGTAGTCAAAAGCGTAACTGAAGAGTTTCCGTTAATTGCAGAAAAACCGCCACTGCCTCTTTGGTTTGCACCAGCATCAAAATTAATACCGCCGCCGAAAGTGGTGCCAACCAAATCAATAGCCCTGTTAAAACTCATTGGGCCATCTAACTCTAAAACACCGCCATAAAAGTTAAACGTAGAAAAAGCTCCGCCTGCAGATGTTGCACCGTTTAATGCATTGGCAGTTCCCCTAAAAACCCCGCCATTTAAATTAATATTCTGAACAGCTGCAAAACTAATCTGACTGGAAGTTCCAGTGAGTGCTAAAGTTCCATCACCTGATTTATTAATTGGCTGATTGCCGGTTAAAAGCGCATTAGTTGATAAAACTGCAGTTGGATTCATCACATATATATACCTAGTTCCACCTGCGCCTAAAATAACCCCACTACCTGTTATCGTAAAATTATTTGTTCCTCTATGCATCAATGCAGATCCAGCCATTGTAAATGATCCCATAGGTAACGTTAATCCAGCTACAGTAGGCTCAAAGATAATTACAGAAGAAGCAACATTCCCCGTCGCAGATGCAGGAGCAGCACCAGGATTAAATAGTACAGTTTGTGTAACCAACCCACCTTGTAACCCAGGTGTAGTAGTTGTTGGTAAATCTATTGTTCTTGCTACAACTCCGTTTGCCCCATATGTAGCCCAATCAGTATTATTTACTGTTGCCCAACCAACGGTAGCTCCGGTTGCCGTGTTTGCAAACATATTATTTGGGGCTGTTGTACTAGTTGTAGTAATAATGGGTGCGGTAGCATATTTAATTTGTGGGTCTGCAGCAGTTGCACCTAATGTGCCGCTACCTGTAGAAGAAAAATTGATTGTCATCCTGGTGGCGTCTCTTAAACTTGCGGCCGTTGGCCCTGCACCAAAAGTTAAAACAGTTGGGCCTATAGCTCCTGCCGGTTGATTAACGATGATATTATTTTGCCCGGCATTAAAAGCCGTCGCTTTTAATGCTGCTGCATAACCGCTACCGATTGTAAAACTGGTACCAGTGGTATTACCCAATAATTCAAAAGCGCCTCCCAAAAAGCTGATCATACCACTTGTTGCTGCAGTAGGGAACCTTGTAGTTATATTATTAGTGGTATTATCTACAGTAAATCGGCCTCCTCTTATTGCAAAAAGATTTGTCGCATTATTAAACTCATTGCCTGCAGCACCTGAAATGGCTAACCCGGAAGTAGTTCCGCCGATACCATCCACGGTGGATACGCCATTAACAGCAATTGTTCCTGTTAACCCTGTTGTAGTCCCTGTTAAGGTTTGTATCGCTCCGCTGGTTCCTCTTAATGTATGGCTTGTACCGGTTATTGTTGCAGAGGAAGAAGTACTGGAAGTTATAAATTGAAAACCGCTGTTTGCCACACCATATGAAAGTGTTCCGCTTCCGCTGATTCCGCCTAAACGCATATCAGAGAGAGTGGCTCCTGAATATTGTAATGTATTGCCACCAAGATTAACCGGCATTGAACGTAATGCAGCAGATGCCATTGATGTAGCACTAAAAAAATCTATTATACCGCCATTAATATTTATCCCGTTTGAGAAATTTAAAAATTTATTATTATTATTTCCGAATGTTAATGTACCGGCTCCTGCTTTAGATAAACCCATACCTCCTGCTAAAATATTATTTAAAAATAAATTTTGTGCAGGGCTAACATCAATAGCCGGATTTACATTTCCAGCCAGGTATAATCTTTCGTTTAAAACAGTACCGGTTAATGTACCGGTAGAAGTGCAGTTTACACCATAAGCAAATGGGCTGAAACCGGTAAGAACAATGGCAGGTGTAAATTCAAGGTTAGCAACAGATGTGTTTGCCCATAAATTGCCAGAACCAGCAGAAACTGTGCCCCAGTTAGGCGTAATTGTATTCCAGTTATTCGTTCCCTGGATATACAGATTTGTCTGCCCCCAAACCCCTACACTTCCTAAAATCAAAAAAATAAGTACGTAAATTTTCTTCATCATCTGTTTTTAATATTAGTTTTTAAAATAAATTACCACCGGTTAAACTAACCAGTTGCTGTTTATTGTTAAATTAGGGTTGATGGTTTATAGAATATTTACGGCTAAAATAAGTACCGGGATTTGGTGCAAGATACCCATTTCCACAAAATAGTTGCTCCGCTTTTTATTATTTATTCATTAATATTTCCACATTAAATGTTAAAGCCCTGTAAGCTTGCAGGCTCAACAGGGCTTTTAAAATCAACTGGTTAAAATTATTGTTTTACAAACCGTATCACTTTCGACTGATCATTACCCACACTGCCTTTAACGCTGTAGGTTCCCGGCGACAGGTTTATTACATTAACAGGCATACTATTAAAACCGGCAATTAAAGTAAGCGTTTGCCTGTTTACCAATCTGCCCTGCATATCAAAAATCATAATTTCCATTTTACCTGCCTGTGCACTTGCCACATTCAATTTAAAATTATTAGTAACAACCGGGTTGGGGGCAATACCTACAATATCAAAACCTTTAATCGCATTTAATAATGCTACGGTTGTACTGTACGTTATATTACCATCTGCATCCATAATTTTAAGGCGGTAGTAGTTCATACCTTTCATCGGATCAGTATCCGTATAGTCAAAAGGTTGCAGGCATCTTGCAGCATCAGCAGTAATGGTATTGATGCCTGAATAATTACGGGCATCGCTGCTGCGTTCCAACGTCATCGTTGCTCTCGGTGTGCTGGTGCAGGTAACTTTCCAGTTCAATAAATGATTATTGCCTTGTTTGCGGCCGGTGAGGTAATTAACTACAACAGGTAACGGTGCATTAAAATTATTGGTGTGTACATAAAATCCGCTGAAGCCGGTTATAGGAAAAGTTACTGCCCAGTAGCCGGTTCCCAACAAAACAAAATTGATGTCTGCGTCAACGGGGTCGATCAATACCCTTACACCCGGATAATTACCCGGGCTTGAAGGTGATGTACTGGCTGCACCGTGAAACTGTGTGATCTTTAAATTAGCCCTGTTGGGATCACCGCTTCCTCCTCCTGCATCTGTAGGCAGTGGCGGCCACGCAGGATTGTTGGTATTGTAAAGCTGAAATTCACTGTCCTCAAAATAAAGCGTAATAGTAGCCGATGTGGATGTTTGATTGCTGGTTGCCGGCTCAATATCAAAATGCCTTTGTACGTAAGGTTCTCCATTAAAGTACTGTTGGGTTGCGTCTAATGTAACACAAGCACTTACTCTACCTGAAACAGGATCAGCTCCAGACGGCACTACCCTGGCGATAAGGCTACAGCCCGGAGTTCTGTATGTTGTGCCGGTAGCAGATACATTTCTATTTTCACAACTACTAACATTAGCAAGCTCAGGTTCTAAAGGTAAACCTCCTGTAAATTCATCTGCGCCTATGTCAGGTGTGGTTGTATTACGGGTTTGGGCGTCAATATCTGTTGTAATACCGGGTACAGCAGTGCCCCGGCCCTCTATTTGACAGTTCAATCCGGGATTTAAATGCAGATTGGTTGACGACATAAAGAATGGCATAACACTTATTGAATTAGCATCTCTTGTACTTACCCTGGCCTGGTATGCTCCTAAAGTTTGATCACTGTTGGTGCCATCATAAAAGATAAGCCTGCTTGCGGATGGTGTACCGGCATAAAAT
>JANOUJ010000104.1:0-1552 GCA_031416815.1 Chitinophagaceae bacterium | reverse complement strand
GTATCATTATGCATGGTTTGTTGGGTTTTTTGTAAGTGGTTTTGTATATTTAATGTTGATGAAGAAAAGGGGATAACATGAAAATTGAGATAATTCAAAATAAGATTTATGAGATAAGAGGTGAGAAAGTTATGCCTGCCTGTCCGGTAGGCAGGCTTGACTTTGATATTGCTCATTTATATGAAGTTGAGACGAGAGTATTCAATCAGGCAGTAAAGAGAAATATCGAAAATTTTCCAAAGGACTTTATGTTCAGGCGTACTACTTCCGAATGGCACGAAATTTCATCATCACAAATTGTGATGAGTTCAAGAACTCCGGGACAGAATTGACGAACACGATGTTCAGTTAAAAAGCATTTACGACGCATTGGAAAATATGCTTGACGAAAAAGAGGAAGAAAGGCTGCAAAAATTAAAATGGGAGAAAAGAGAAAGAATAGGGTTTAAAAATTGATGATATGTCAATACTAATTAAAAACGCAAATATTATTGGCGTGGCTGAAAATTTTACAGGGGATATTTTTATCCAGGGCGAAAGTATTGCTGCCATTGGAAAAAATCTCGACATTAAAACCGATAAAATAATTGATGCAACAGGTTTGCTGGCCTTCCCTGGCTGTATAGATCCGCATGTACATTTGGAAATGCCTTTCATGGGCACCTTCAGCAGCGATAATTATGAAACCGGAACCCGTGCCGCTTTGCATGGTGGTACAACAACAGTTATTGATTTCATCCTGCAAAAACAAGGCAGCTCTTTGTACGATGCCTACAACGAATGGAGCGGTCGTGCAAACGGAAATGCAGTAGGCGATTACAGTTTTCACATGGCGGTTACAGATTTTAATGATAACACCTGTAAAGAAATTGTTGACCTGGTAGATAAGGAAGGCATCACGTCTTTTAAAATATTCATGGCTTACAAAGGTGCGTTGATGATCGATGATAAGCAGATGGTAGGTTTGATGAATGAAGTGAAAGCACGTGGTGGTATGGTAACTGTGCATGCTACCAACGGCGACATGATTGATTTCTTAATTGCAAAAAATCGTGCCGAAGGAAATCTGGCACCGATCTATCATTATTTATCACAGCCCGAAATTACAGAAGCAGAAGCATCAGAACGGTTTGCATCTATTGCAGGATACACCGGTTGCCCCGGCTATATTGTGCACATGACCTGCGAAGGTGCATTGAATGCAGTGCGTAGCAACAACAGTCATAATCAAAAAGTATTTGCAGAAACCTGCATTCAATATTTATTACTGGATGCATCTTTATATGAGCAGAATTTTGAAGGCGCTAAATGGGTCATGAGTCCACCATTAAGAGAGAAGAAGGACCAGGAAGCCTTGTGGGCCGGCATCAACCAGGGTTTGATACAGGTGGTAGCTACAGATCATTGTCCTTTTACCTGGGAGAAAAAATTATTAGGTAAAGATGATTTCTCTAAAATTCCAAATGGCCATCCGGCAATTGAACACAGGGTTGAATTACTGTATAGCGAAGGTGTACGCAAAGGAAGGATCACGATGAATAAATTTGTGGAG
>JANOUJ010000103.1:0-1759 GCA_031416815.1 Chitinophagaceae bacterium | reverse complement strand
TTCAACAGCCCTTGCTCAAATTCCCGGACTACTTGCTTTTTAAATGCCTCGCTGTAATGAGGAGTGGGGGAACCTGATTTTAATCTGATCGTTAACTGTTCCATTTTTGTTGAATTTGTAGTCAACTTTTTTCAGGACGAGACACACAAAAAAAATCCCCCCTGATAGCTATCGGGGAGGATCTTTTTATATTTTAAATAAATTACTGTTGATTTTTCTTTTCGTTTGCAGCTTTGGCAGCAGCAGCTTTTATTTGAGCTTTATTTGCTTCCTGAGAAACAATAACTTCACCGGCAGCATTTACCGTTTTTGCAGCATCAGTTTTTGCAGCAACGGTTTTTGAAGCAGTAGCATCAGTTGCAGTAGCATCAGATGCAACCGGAGCAGCAACAGCCGCTTCATCTGAAGGCATTATAGCCGCTTTTTGGGGTGTTGGTGTTGCAGCAGCAGAAGTACTGGTCGGATTTACCTCATTTTTTTTCGTTTTGCCACTAGTTTGTGCATTAACTACACCACAAACTCCTAACATGATTATTGAGGAAAGTAAGAATTTTTTCATTGTGTTTGGTTTAGATTTATGAGTAAATAATTAGTTTTAGAAATTGTTACCTGGGATCAGTTTGCTCCTTTACAACAGGATGTAAATATACTTTTTTTTATAAAAAAAACAAGAATCTTTAAATTTTTTGCCCTTTTTTTTAAAATGAGGCGCTGTTGTTTAGTTGCAGGAGCAAATATAATGTAAAAGCGCACAGCTTATTTGCTAATTATCAACATTGTTGCTTCACATACTATCTAACAATAATTCATTAAAGTTCATTAGCGTTGATATTTTAAGATCAGCGGCGTCCCAGGCTGGTTTGGTACGTTCCTGCAAAGATGGAACTACCACACATTTCATTTTTGCTGCTTTAACTGCTATCATACCATTAAATGAGTCCTCAAAGCAAATACATTCAATTGGTGTTGCATCTAATTTTTGGGCACAGTTTAAATAAACTTCGGGGTGCGGCTTTCCATAAGCCATACCAGCAGCGGAGGAAATAGCCTGTAAATGTTTTTTTATTCCGAGCAGATCAACCACCAGGCTAATTAATTCAGGGGGAGATGAACTCGCAAGGCCAATTTTAAAGTTCCGCTCCAGGAAGAAATTAAAAATATGTTGCACACCGGGCATGGGTTTGCCTTTTTGGTGTACCAACTTTATTACTTCGCTTATAATTCCGGTTTCTGCATTTGTAATTTCGGCCCGGGGTAAATTAAAATGCATGAACCAATGGGCTAAAAACTCATTTGTACGCAGACCCGTAGTGCTTAGATATTGTTCTGTGGTCAATCGTTTCCCGTAGGTAAAAAACAGAACCTCTGCTGCTTCTTTCCAGAGTGGTTCCGAGTCGATCAGCAGGCCATCCATATCAAAAATTACTGTGTTCAGTTTCATGTGCTATTTTTATTGTTCTTGGCCACATGGAATTCGCTTTAAACATTTCAGTTGGTATCAACTTTTGATGTGGCTCATTTCATCGGTGCAAATATAATGTGTGCGTTATCCTGCTTTACAAATAGTTTAATTTTATTTATTGATACCAAGTTTTTATAAATTGCAGCGCAGATCACAGGAATAAAATATTGATACATGGGTAATTTGCTGAAGGCTTTTAAGGAATCTGGTTTTGTAAAGGGATTGGTTTATACAGTCATTGGTTCTATCTCTTTTCCGGGCCTTGCCATTACTAATAAGCTACAGTTACACGGGATG
>JANOUJ010000102.1:0-15530 GCA_031416815.1 Chitinophagaceae bacterium | reverse complement strand
TCATTACCGGGGATGAGTGCCACAACATTATAACTTTCAAAATCGGTATGCGTTGTTTGGTATGAAATTGCAATGCTGAAGGGCAAATCAAATGAAGCAGGTTTTCCATTTTTAAGGTCGCCTAATACCTGGTCCATATTTCTACCTGAATTGAAAAATATTTTTTTTAAAAGCGAGGATGACCCATTTATAACAGCCTTTAAATTACCAACAAAACCACGCCCATAAGCGGAGGATTTTTCCGGATTCAATGTGGTATGCGATTGTATCGGTTGATTTAGGTTTGTTCCCGGCCTCAATAGTGGATTCACTGTTACTACTCCAATTGCTCCTTTTGTAAATGCAGTAGTTGTTTTGTTTCCTGCGTTTGAAAAATGTGCGGTTAGTGTGGAGATCAAACCCGGTGGAGCGCCGTTTATCAATACCACTATTTTACCCTTTACATCAATACCATTATAATCTGAATAGCCACCGGGAATGTCAACCCCATAACCAGCAAAAACCAATTGGCCTTCGGCATTTGCATTTTCAATCAATGGATGAACGGCGGGAATAAAATCCCTGGCAAAACCCAGGGAATCTATATTACCATCCTTATCCTTCAGTATAGCAACTGATGAGTTATTATTCAGCACCGATTTTCTGATGACAAGCTTTTGGGTAAAACCATTATTATCACCTCCAGGCTGCAATCCAATTTTTTTGTACTGGTCAACAACATAATCTACTGCAGTCTGAAAACCCTCGGTACCGGGGTAACGGCCCTTCAGTTTATCATCGGCGAGAAATGCAATGTGAGCACGGATCGTATTGGTGTCAATCCGGTCCATTGCCTGCTTAATGCCTTTGGAAATTTTCACGTCTTGTGAAATTGCATTTACTGTTGTAAATAAGCTGATAGCAAAAAAGTATCTTTTCATGTGTTTATTTTATTGTTTTTGGTCACATGGAATTCGCCAAATAATCATCACGTTGGCAATAGTCATCATCATGGCTCATTTCATGTATGAAAGATATAATTTTTTATGGCTATAGAGTAGAAAAGCGTAAAACGAATGCAGGAATAATATTAAGCGACATATTTTTTTACAATAACAGAAGCATTGTGCCCGCCAAAACCAAAAGTGTTACTGAGGGCAGCATTTACTGTGCGGTGCTGGGCTTTGTTAAAAGTAAAATTAAGTTTAGCATCCAGTTCCGGATCATCGGTAAAATGATTGATCGTTGGAGGAACGATATCTTTTACCACAGCCATGATACAGGCAAGCGCTTCTAAAACACCTGCTGCACCCAGGCAATGGCCCGTCATGCTTTTGGTAGAACTGATGTTTAAATCGTACGCATGATCTCCAAAAACATTCAGTATAGCTTTTGTTTCGGCCAGATCGCCCAGCGGAGTTGATGTACCATGCACATTGATGTAATCAATATCTTCCGGTTTCAGACCAGCATCTTTCAATGCTACAGTCATTACATTTTGTGCGCCCAAACCTTCGGGGTGCGGCGCTGTAATATGATGGGCATCGGCAGTAGCGCCGCCACCGGCAACTTCGCAATAAATTTTTGCGCCACGTGCAAGTGCGTGTTCAAGACTTTCTAATACCAGCACACCAGCACCTTCTCCCATAACAAAACCATCGCGGTCTTTATCGAATGGGCGACTGGCAGTTTTGGGATCGTCGTTTCTTTCACTCAATGCCTTCATGGCATTAAAACCACCAACGCCCGGCGAACTGATAACGGCTTCGCTTCCCCCTGTAACAATAATATCGGCCTTACCCAGCCTGATGGTATCAAATGCATCAATAACTGCATTGGTACTGCTGGCACAGGCGCTTACTACTGCGTAGTTTGGGCCACGGAAACCATGACGCATAGATATTTGTCCTGCGGCAATATCCAATATCATTTTAGGAATAAAGAAGGGATTGTAACGTGGAGTGCCATCGCCTAGAGCAAAGTTGCTCACTTCTTCATAAAAAGTGGTGATGCCTCCAATGCCACTGGCAAAGATCACACCTACCCTGTCCACATCAACGTTTTCCCTGCTGATGCCGGCATCTTTAATGGCTTCATCACTTGCTATTAAAGCAAACTGGGTAAAGCGGTCAATTTTTCGGGCTTCCTTACGTTCAAGGTAATCGGTGGGTTCAAAATCTTTAACCTCACAGGCAAACCTGGTTTTAAACTTACTGCAGTCGAATTGTTTGATAAAATCACAACCGTTAACTCCTTCAGCCAAGCCCTGCCAATACGTTTCAACAGTTTTGCCTAATGGTGTCAACGCTCCCAACCCGGTAACTACAACCCGTTTTAATTCCATAAAATTTGCCTGTGATAGTTAAGTTTAATTACTTAGCATGCTCTTCTAAGTAAGCATTTGCCTGACCTACAGTAGTGATGGTCTCAGCCTGCTCATCCGGAATAGAAATATTAAATTCTTTTTCAAATTCCATAATAAGTTCTACGGTGTCCAAGCTATCGGCACCTAAATCGTTGGTAAAAGAAGCTTCGGGCGTAACCTCGGCTTCATCCACTCCTAATTTGTCAACAATTATTTTCTTTACTCTTGTTGCAATGTCTGACATGATAATTAAATTTAGTTTGTATTGGTTGCAAAAATATACATTTTGAAGTAATTACAAAGAAATAGATATTGTTTGATAAATAACCTTTTTAAGGAGTGATAATTTACTTTGCACGTAAATCTTCGGTCAACTACAATTTCTTACTAAAACTTATTAAACAGTACCAATTGCAGTTTTTTTACATAAATCCAATAAGCAAAAAAATTGTATATTGTAATCCCGTCTCTAACCAAAACTTCAAACTTCATTAAAAATATTATCCCGTTATGGCCTTAAAACAAATAGACCACGGCACTAAGGAGTATCAGAAAATTGTAAAGTTGCGGAATGAGAACTTGCGAAAGCCGCTGGGATTAAGTTTTACACCTGAGGAACTTGCCAGGGAAAAAGAAGATATTTTGATCGGCGCTTTTGATGAGGATGACATGTTAGCCTGCTGCATGCTTACTAAAGAAGATAAAACGAGTTTAAGGCTGCGGCAAATGGCCGTTCAAAACAACCTGCAGGGCAAAGGCATTGGCGCCAGTATGATGAATTTTGCTGAACTTGTATCCCGTGATAAAGGTTACAAAAAACTCATCATGCATGCAAGGGAAACAGCCGTTGGCTTTTATGAAAAACTGGGCTACAAAGTGGTAGGCGATAAATTTTCCGAGGTTACCATTCCGCATTATGTGATGGAGAAGAAGCTGTGAAGAAGACATTAGTCATTTGTCATTAAGTCATTTTAGACCCTTCGAATTAAAGCTTTCATTAAATAATCAGTGACCCAATGACCAATGACTTATTAACCAATGACTATTTTTTTATCTTTTCCCTAAAAATCCTCCTCGCTTCATGCACATCATCCCCTTCAAATGCATCTTTAGGCACAATAAAAAACGAACGGCTGTTAAAATAGAGGTGATAAAAATGCGGGCTCTCGATCCAGGTAGTGAATTCAGACCATTCCCAGCTTCTGCCACCCCTTTCATTTTCGATCCGGAAAACGTCATCAGCTAAAATAGCCCTGAATCTGTCACGAAACGTTTCAGCTTTTCTGTACACCATGTACGGCATCAAAAACCAAAACACGATCATCAGGGCAAACCATAAAACCGAACTTATTAAAAAAGCAAAAGGAGATATCTTTTTAAAAAAGAAAAGACCTGCTGAAAGCATGGCGAATACATTCACCAGTATCATCATCACTTTTATTTCCCTGCGGGTGATAAAATGATAGCGCAATGCCTGTATAACTTTTTTCTTATCGTAGGTAAAAAATTCTGAAGTCATAAAACAAAGATAAAGGATACTGTTTGCGGATTATCAACCGGGCTTAAATTCAATATCCACGTTCCTGCAATTCACTCCGCTTTTTCTGCAACTCACTCCTTTTTGATTGCAGCTGCTATAAATACATGGTACTATTGGGTACGGAAACAAATTCTTTAACATATTCATCAAATTAAAAACTACAGTCATGAAAATTTTTAAATTATTACCGGCTTTTATTGTAAGCCTCTTTGTTTTGCAGGCTACGGCCCAAACCGAAGCTCCCAAAGGATTCAGCACAGGGAAAGTTGTATTGCCCGACAATACAATTGTAACCGGTTTTATTAAAGACAATATCCGCAGAGATGCGTCGGTTGTTATGCTCGCCGATGGAAAAGAAAAAAAATACAATGGAGCCGATATTGCTTCGGCGGTTGTTGGCGAAACCAATTACACCTGCATGAAAGGTGATTTCTTTAAAGTGGTTTGCAATGGTGAACTTACCTTTTTGCAAAAAGCCAGCAATGCTTCATCTAAACCCACCCAGGTAGGAAACGAGGTATTTTTCCTGAGTGGTACCGAAGGGAAACCGGGAGATTATTTTATTTACGAAACTAAAAACCAGCAACTGAAACTTGTTTCAAAGAAAACACTCAGCACTGTTATAGCCAATAGCTTTGGAACTTATGCCCCCGCCATTGAAAAAGCAAAAGCAGCACAAAATGATATTGCACAGTTGAAAGGCGCTGTTGAATCATACAACAACCGTAGCGAAAAATAATTTTTAAGCAATTAAAATTTCCGGGTAAACCGGCAGGTATTTCCCAGTATTAATTACAAGATTGCCTGCCAGTTTACCTGGTGGTTTTTATATCTTTACTTTATGAGGACCACCAATTGTAAAATAGGATTTAATGACGGGCCACTGATCTTGTTCACCATTCCCCTTCTTAGTTTTATCGTACCTATTGTGTTCTTAGGTTGCCGCTTCGACAGGGAACCTTTTTTTGGCTGGGATAAATTTTTGACCACGCTCATCATCACCATTCCTTTATGGGCCGGCGACAGGTGGATCATGATCTGGAGCCGTACCAAATACCCATTGTTTAAAGATGTACGTAAGCGATTGATTCACCAGTCAGTAAGCATGTTCCTGTTTACCATAATTGGCAACAACCTGGTTGGCTGGATCATGGATGATTTTATTTTTAAAGACGATTATGGAGGGCATTTTAAAACTGATACGCTGATCAGTTCTAACTCGGCTGCAATTTTTTGTACCATTATGATCATTGCCATTTATGAAAGTATTTATTTTATGAATGAGCTTAAAAATTCAGTAGAAGAAAAAGAAACATTGAAACGGGAGAGCCTGAAAGCTCAGCTGGATGCCTTGAAAAGCCAGGTGAACCCACACTTCCTTTTCAATAACCTCAATACACTTACTGCGCTAATTCCTGATACACCCAACCAGGCCATTGAGTTTGTGCAACAAATGTCGAAAGTGTATCGCCACATATTAGAAGTGCAGGATGAAAAAAGTATTCCTTTAAAAGATGAGTTGGATGTTTTAAGGGCGTATGGCTTTTTATTAAAAACGAGATTTGGTGATAACCTGGATATTAATATTGATGTGCCTGCCGAAAAATTACAGCAAAGGATAGTGCCGCTGTCGCTGCAGCTGTTGATGGAAAATGCCATAAAACATAACATTGTTTCATCGGCAAAGCCCCTTAAAATAAAAGTATTTGCTGAGAACGGTCACCTGTTGGTAAGTAACAACCTGCAGGTAAAAAACCAGTTGACAGAATCAACAGGTATCGGACTTGACAACATACGTAACCGGTACAAACTATTGAGTGATGATGACGTAATTGTTGATGTAAACGGAGAAAGTTTTACGGTTTCTATTCCCCTCATACCATCTTGATTTTATAAGTGGTCCACAGGACTACGTTAAAATCTTAGATGGTATTATCCCGATTGCGGACAACATTGTACAAATTGACCGTATAATCGGTATTATAGCACAATAATATGAAGGTAGTAATCATAGAAGATGAAACGCCTGCGGCCAACCGGCTTACCAAACTGTTGCATGCCATAAGCGACGAGATGGAGGTTACAGCAAAGCTTGACAGTGTGGCTACTGCTGTGCATTATTTTCAATCATCGCCACAGCCAGATCTTATTTTTATGGACATTCAGCTTGCCGATGGTTTAAGCTTTGATATTTTTTTGCAGGTGCAGATAAAGACACCGGTAATTTTTACAACGGCATTTGATCAATACACATTAAAGGCTTTTAAAGTAAACAGCATTGATTATTTGCTGAAACCCATTCATGAAGAAGAACTGCTAAAAGCTGTAGAAAAATACAGGCAACTGTATGTAAAAAAGGATTTTGATTTTTCTGAAAAGATCCTGAAGGCTTTTCAGGAAATGAACAGTACGAAATTTAAAGAGCGACTGCTGGTAAAGCGTGGGCAGCAACTAACCTATATTAAAACAGAAGCTACGGCTTTTTGTTATGCTGATGGTAAACTCTGCTATGCGGTGGATTTCAGCAACAATAAACACCTCCTTGAAATAAACCTCTCACAACTGGAAGAACAATTACAGCCGAATAAATTTTACCGCATTAACCGGCATTTACTGGTAAATATTGAAGCCATAAAAAAAGTGCATACCTGGCTGGGCGGAAGATTGAAACTGGAAATTTCACCAGCCACAAGTACCGAAACAATTGTAAGTCGTGAACGGGTGAATGGATTTAAAGATTGGCTGGGACAATGATCATTAATTTTTCCAGTTCTTATCAAACAATTTTTTCAGTTTGATTTTAAATGATTGGCCAAAAATTTCTTCGGCTTTAAATGCGGAGTCAGCCATATTTACTTTATAATAAACCTGTTCATCATCCGCATTAAATTTTTTGTCTTTATTGCTGTCCTTTATTCCTGACAGTAAAAGGAGTGGACTGTTTTTAGGAAATTCTTTTTGCGTAATAGAAACACCAGGTGGCGAAACCTGTTTAAAACCGGTTCCGTCGGGGTTGCTTATAAAAAAATATGCCGGATCGCTTGTTCCCAATTTTTTATCACCATTATAGTCATCGGAATACACAGTATAGAAGATGCATGGTGACTGTTTGAAGGTTTCCACCTTTCCTGCTGAATAAGTATCCCGTTTGTAATAGCCCTTAATATCATATCCGCCTATCAGTATTTTCTTTTCAGGCTCCAGCAAACTATTTTCCCCTGTTTTAAGACTGTGAAATATTATATTCCAGTACATGGCTCCTTCGCCACGTTCCTTACTATACAAGCTTATTGATTCCTCTTTATCCTTTGCATCTTTTACCTGCAATGGAAAAAGTATGTAATCGTTTGCTGTATCTGTAACCTCGTAGCCACTTATTAAATTTATTGCTGTCCCATCCGCTGTTTGTAAGATCCGGGTAGAATCCTGCGTAGGCGTGATAGGTACATGCTGTTTTTTATTGCCGCCTGTATTGCAGGAAAAAATAACGGTTAAAAGAAAAGGAATAAAATATCTCATGTTAGTTGGTTTTTTCAAAAGTAATTATTGTTCTTATGGCAACATACTGGTGTTTGCCTTTTATTTGTTAATTTTTTATTGGTGTAGCTCCGGTTTAAAAAGATCACCATTGGTATGCCGATGAAAGGATTGATTATAAAATTCATTTCCACTGGAAATAAATTTTATAACAGAACAAGTTCGCAACGATGAAGCTATGAAAAACTGAAGCTGGTAAAATAAAAACGCCACTCAATTGAGTGGCGTCGGGTTTTATTGTTCGTGCTTATTCAAACCAAATTAACTACAGCCCATGCTATTACCGCAATTCAAACACTTGTAGCATGTTCCACTGCGTACTGTTATGTGCCCACAGGTATTACAGGCGGGCGCATCGCTCTGCATACTCTTTGCCGCTGCATTCACAGCATCCATACCGCCTTCAGTTTTTTTATGGGCTGTGCGGTGCTGGGCCGGTTGCACGGCTCCATTTGTTGGGCCTGCTATCACCCTTACCTCACTCAGCTCGGGCTTGCGGTCGCCAATGGTTGGCGTATTTACATCCCAGTCGTCGCCTACATTTAAAACTTCTGGTGTATCCAGTACATGCACCAGATCATTTCTGCCTAAATATTCATAGGCGAGTGAACGGAAGATGAAATCAATAATAGATGTTGCGCTTTTGATATTCGGATGGTCAACCATGCCGCTCGGTTCAAAGCGGGTGAAAACAAATTTCTCAACATACTCTTCCAACGGCACACCATACTGCAGACCGATAGAAATGGCGATGGCAAAACAATTAAGCATACTACGCATGGTAGCACCTTCTTTCGCCATATCAATAAAGATCTCTCCTAAGGTTCCATCGTTGTATTCACCGGTACGCAGGAACAGAGCCTGACCATTTATTTTTGCTTTTTGTGTAAAGCCGCGGCGCTTGGCCGGTAATGCACGCCTTTCAACGATCATCGCCAACTGGCGCTTTAAAGTTGTATCTGCACTGTTCTGCACACGCTTGTTCATTTCATCCAACAGGTCGTCAATGGTTAATTTACCCATATCAACCATGGTAGAAAGTTCGGCAGCAAATGCCGCTGCTGTATCTTCTGAAACCGGTTCATCCAGTTTCTTTTTCTTATCGCTCTTGTTGCTTAATGGTTGAGAAAGTTTAGAGCCATCACGATACAAAGCGCAGGCTTTTAAACCAAGCTCCCAGCTAAGCCTGTAAGAGTCAGCTATCTCAGCCTGTGTGGCTTCGTTTGGCAGGTTGATTGTTTTTGAGATGGCACCGCTTAGGAACGGTTGTGCTGCACCCATCATGCGAATGTGCCCGTGCGCATGAATAAAGCGTTCGCCTATTTGCCCGCATTTGTTGGCGCAATCAAAAACAGAAAGATGTTCATCTTTTAAATAAGGAGCACCTTCCACCGTCATGGTACCACATATATATATGTTAGCTGCTTCAATCTCTTCATCGCTAAATCCTAATGCTTCCAAAAGGCTCCAGCCAAAATCCTGGTATTGCCCGGGTTTAAACCCAAGTCTTTCCAAACAGGTTTCGCCTAAAGTATACACATTGAAAACAAAACCGATTTCGAATGCGGCGCCCAAAACATTGTTCAGCTTTTCAATATCTTCCTGTAAAAATCCTTTTTCGAGTAAAGTTTTTGTGTTGATGAAAGGAGCTTTATCTAAAGATGCATGTCCTTTCGCATAGCGAACAATTTCTTCAATTTCCTGTTCGGTGTATTTTAAATTACGCAATGCCTGTGGCACGCTCTGGTTGATGATCTTAAAATAACCACCACCGCTTAATTTTTTAAACTTCACCAAGGCAAAATCAGGTTCAACACCGGTGGTATCGCAATCCATTACCAAACCGATGGTACCGGTTGGTGCAATTACTGTTGTTTGGGCATTGCGGTAGCCGTACTTTTCTCCCATCTGCACGGCATCATCCCAGGCTTTGGTAGCGGCTTTTAATAAATAATCAGGACAATATTTTGCATTGATACCCTGTGGTTTTATTTCAATGCCTTCGTAAGCTTCATTGGCATCGTAGGCAGCAGCACGGTGGTTACGCATAACACGTAGCATGTGCGTTTTATTTTCTTCGTACTTATCAAAAGCACCTAAGAAGCTTGCAAGCTCTGCTGATGTTTTATAAGAAACACCGGTCATGATAGCGGTGATGGCACCTGCAATACCTCTTGCTTCTTCGCTATCGTAAGCAATACCGCTTACCATTAACATTGAACCAAGGTTTGCAAAACCTAAACCCAAGGTTCTGTAATCATAAGAAAGTTGGGCAACTTCTTTTGAAGGGAACTGTGCCATTAAAACCGATATCTCCAAAACAACTGTCCACAAACGGCAGGTATGTTCAAAACCTTGTACATTAAATGTGTTGTTGCTTTCATCAAAGAACTGACGAAGATTAACACTTGCTAAATTACAAGCTGTGTTGTCAAGGAACATGTATTCGCTGCATGGATTGGAGGCCCTGATGCGACCACCTTCGGGACAGGTATGCCATTCGTTGATAGTAGAATCGTATTGAGTACCGGGGTCAGCACAACGCCATGCAGCATAAGTGATCTGCTCCCATAACTTTCTTGCCTGTACTTTCTTCATCACACGTCCATCGCTTCTTCCTTTCAATTCCCATTCGCCATCTTCATCTAAAATATTAAAGAAAGAGTTTGGTATGCGTATGGAGTTGTTGCTGTTTTGTCCGCTTACAGTTCTATAAGCTTCGCCTTCGTAATCGCTGGCATAACCGGCAGCAATCAAAGCAGCTACTTTATCCTCTTCTTCAACTTTCCAGTTGATGAATTTTTCAATTTCAGGGTGATCAAGATCAAGACAAACCATTTTAGCTGCTCTTCTTGTTGTACCTCCGCTTTTGATTGCACCGGCTGCACGGTCACCAATTTTTAAGAAAATCATTAAACCGCGTGATGTTCCACCGCCGCTTAATTTTTCACCTTCGCCACGTATGCTGCTAAAGTTGGTACCCACACCACTTCCGTATTTAAATATCCTTGCTTCACGAACCCAAAGATCCATGATGCCTCCTTCATTAACTAAGTCATCATTTACACTTAGTATAAAGCAGGCATGTGGCTGAGGACGCTCATAAGCATTGGCAGATTTCTTCAACTGGCCATCCTTTGCATCAACATAATAATGACCCTGTGGTTTACCGGTAATGCCATACACTTCATGCAAACCGGTATTGAACCATTGCGGACTGTTTGGTACGCAAGCCTGGTTTAAGATAGAGTAAACCAACTCATCATAAAATATTATTGCATCATTTGGCGTTGCAAAATAGTCATAGCGTTCGCCCCAAACACGCCAGCAATGGGCCATACGATGAGCAACCTGTTTAACAGTTGTTTCTCTTCCCGTTGTTCCGTCTTCTTTTGGAACACCTGCTTTGCGAAAATATTTTTGTGCAAGAATATCCGTTGCGATCTGGCTCCACTGTTTCGGTACTTCAACGTTATCCATCTGGAAAACAATTTCTCCGGTTGGATTTTTAATTACTGAAGTACGGTAATCGTACTCAAACATTTCGAACGGACTAACGCCATCTTTGGTAAATTGGCGTGAGAACTGTAGCCCTTTAGTAGGTTTTGGTTTTTTTGACATATATCTATAATCGCTTTGAAGGTGGGTTAAGTAAATGTTAAGCAAACGAAAATATTTGTATTGACTCAAGAATCAAACTTATAAATATCAACACATGTGGACAAAAATGGTGGATAATTTTGAAGAGTCAAACCGGTATTGCATTTGCGTACTTTTCCCCACAATTTTAATAAAATGTTCGTTTAAAATCTTGGAAATTCCATTTAATAACCAACTGGCTGATTTCAGGCAGTTGTACGGTTTTTTACTGCGTCAAAGGAAATATTTGCGACATACATTTGCCGTCAAAAACCAACTGTGTTCTTTCTGCAGCATTCATTAAAAGTTACTTTGTTCTACACCAGTCTTTGCTGCATCAGCCTAATCATTTTTGCAATCCGGCATTTGAATTTTCGTGTAAGCCTCAAAAAAGATCACTGTGCTGTTGCACAGGTAAATCTTAATGAGTAGATTTATATAAAACCAATTGTTATGAACAAAAAAAGTCTCTTCTACATTTTAGGTGTACTGTGTTTAGTAGCTGCTGCTGCTATGTATTTTATTGGAAAGGATTCCAGTCATTTATCAGAACTGCAGGACTTCTGGTGGATACCGCTTCCATTGGGTGCATTGGCATTGCTGATGGCAAGCAGGGCTGGCAGAAAATAAAAAAGATCGCCCATGCAACAGGGGATTTTATTTTACTGTTAAGTTATATTTACATACATGAGAGTTGTAATTCAAAGAGTGAGCCAGGCTTCTGTAACTGTTGACGGTATTGTATTTGCGGAAATTAAAAACGGCTTGCTTGTTTTGATCGGTATTGAAGATGCAGATACAGATGAAGATATTGAATGGCTAAGCAACAAGATCGTTAATCTGCGTATTTTTGATGATGAAAACAACGTGCCCAACATTTCAGTAAAAGATATAGATGCAGATATTTTATTGGTAAGCCAATTTACTTTACATGCTGCAACTAAAAAAGGGAATCGCCCATCTTACATTAAAGCAAGCAAGCCCGACGTTGCTATTCCGTTGTATAAAAAAATGATTCTGCAATTGGAAGCTGGCATGGGCAAGAGAATTTTTACAGGCGAGTTTGGTGCTGATATGAAAGTAATGCTGTTAAATGATGGCCCGGTAACGATTTATATTGATACAAAGGATAAAGGATAAACTTTTGGGCTAAAGCCCCGAGTGCATCCTTCCATTGCCCCGCCCTTAAGAGCGGGGCAATTTAGTAGAAAGATTAACGGACTTTAGTCCACTCTTTTTACTTACATTTATTATATGCAAAATATTACTTTACATGAAGCCCAACAACAGGTTGATATTTGGATAAAAACCGTTGGGGTAAAATATTTTAGTGAACTTACAAACCTGGGGATATTAATGGAGGAAGTGGGTGAACTAAGCAGATTGATGGTTAGAAAATACGGCGAGCAATCCTTTAAAGAATCAGATAAAGGCGCGGCAATTGCAGATGAATTGGCAGATGTTTTGTGGGTATTGATCTGCCTGGCCAATCAAACCGGCGTTAACTTAACTGAAGCACTCGGAAACAATTTCGAAAAGAAAAATTTAAGAGATGGCGAAAGACATAAAAATAATAGAAAACTTAAATAATAAAATGAAAAAACTCTCAAGGAGTATATGGGCAATCATCAAACAATCCGGTTCAGATTTTATCGATAATAAAGTATTAAAACTGAGTGCGGCGCTGGCTTACTATACCATTTTTTCATTGCCCGCCATGCTGATCATCATAATTTCTGTCAGCAATATTTTTTACGGCCGGGAGGCAATAGAGGGAACATTATACCAACAGATAGCCGGCCTTGTGGGCAGCGATGCCGCTATACAGATACAGCAAGCAATTAAAGGTGCCGCATTATCCAAGGGCAGCTACCTGGCTACAATAGTAGGTATTGTTACTTTATTGATAGGAGCTACCAGCGTGTTCAGTGAAATACAGGACTCTATAAATCAAATCTGGAAATTAAAATCGAAACCGAAAGGAACGGGCATCCTGAGAATGCTGGTAATCCGCCTGCTTTCTTTTTCGTTAGTGATCACGCTTGGGTTTTTATTAATGGTATCTCTACTTATCAATGGGGCAATGGATGCACTGCTTGACCGGCTTACTCAGGTTTTTCCACAACTTACGGTGATCATGGTGTATGTATTCAATGTTATTCTCACATTTATTATCACATCCTTATTATTTGGTATGATCTTTAAAGTATTGCCCGATGCCCGTGTACATTGGAAAGATGTAAGAGCCGGTGCGTTTACCACTGCTGCTCTTTTTATGGGAGGTAAATTTTTAATAGGATATTATATAGGCCACAGTGAACTGTCATCCACCTATGGAACTGCAGGCACTGTAATTGTAATGTTGGTTTGGGTTTACTATTCTGCTATGATATTATATTTTGGTGCTGTTTTTACACATGTATATGCAGTACACAGAGGCGGTCGTATTTATCCTAACAGTTATGCGGTTTGGGTACAGGAGATAGAGGTTGAATCAGTAAAACCAATACAACATCAACCAGAAACAAAAGTGGTTATTCCAACAACGGATACACCGCCGCCGCCCGTAAATTAGTTTGAAGCTTAATTTTTTTTAGCTGAAATAAAATATTTAACACCCAAACTTATTGCCGCTAAAATAATTAAGGGCATGGCATATGGAGATAACCATGTATTGATCGCCAACATGGAAATACCGGCAATAAGAAGAGATGCACCAATCAAACTAAAGATTTGCCCATTATTAGCCTGGGTGCGTTTTGATTCATTTGAGCCTGGTTTTTTTTCATAGAGATTAAGGAACAATACGGCTATCTCGTCTTCAGTAAAGCCATCTTTACGCAACAGATTTTTAATTTCTCCCTCAGGCTCTCCTTTGCTTAGTTGCTTTCTTATCAGCTTTATTTTTTCATCTGTTATCATGGTGATCCTGCGCTCGGTGATTAAGCCCCAAAGATATGGCGTTAAGTATTGTCAATCATTCAGCTGCATAAACCCATCGTCTAATATTTTAACTTTTGCCTTACTTTTGCAGCCTTATGGCAAACGAAACAAACAATCCTGCCTCGCCGGCAGGCAGGTTCCAGGAGTTGATCTCCCATTGTAAAGAATACGGTTATATTTTTCAATCATCAGAAATTTATGATGGTTTAGCGGCAGTATATGACTATGGGCAGAACGGAGCCCAGTTAAAAAAGAACATCCGTGATTATTGGTGGAAGAGCATGACGCAAATGCATGATAATATTGTAGGTATTGATGCAGCCATTCTTATGCACCCAACTACCTGGAAGGCCAGCGGACACGTTGACAATTTCAGCGACCCAATGATCGATAACAAAGACAGCAATAAAAGATACAGGGTTGATCATTTGATAGAAGGCTTTGCTGAAACCTTGCCTGAAGCTGATGCTAAACGATTGCTTGACGATATGGATGCACTGCTGGCAAGGGATGAGTATGCAGGCTTAAAGGAACTTATTGATGACAACAAGATAAAATGTACCGTTAGTAAAACAGCCAACTGGACCGAAGTTCGCCAGTTTAACCTGATGTTCTCCACAGAATTTGGAGCAGTGGCTTCTGATAATCCTGATGAAAATAAAGTGTACCTGCGTCCCGAAACGGCGCAAGGCATTTTTGTAAATTTTTTAAACGTGCAAAAAACCGGCAGGATGAAAATACCTTTTGGTATTGCGCAAACCGGTAAGGCTTTCAGGAATGAAATTGTAGCAAGGCAGTTTATTTTTAGAATGAGAGAGTTTGAACAAATGGAAATGCAGTTCTTTATTCGTCCCGGCACACAAATGGAATGGTATAATTTCTGGTCGGCGGAAAGAAAGAAATGGCATGAAAGTTTGGGAATTCCTGCTGAAAAATTGCGTTTTCATGATCATGTAAAACTGGCGCACTATGCAGATGCGGCTATGGACATAGAATTTGAATTTCCTTTTGGCTGGAAAGAACTTGAAGGTATACACAGCCGCACAGATTTTGACTTGAAGCAGCACCAGGAATACAGCAGAAAGAAAATTCAGTATTTTGATAACGACCTGAATGAAGAAGGAAAACCTTTTGGTAACTATACCCCTTTTGTTGTTGAAACTTCGGTCGGTCTAGACAGGTTGTTTTTAACCATTATCAGTCTTGCATACACAGAAGAGAAATGGAACAAAGAAGATGGTACCGAAGACAGCCGTGTGGTTTTAAAAATACCTGCAATGATCGCACCAACCAAACTGGCCATTCTTCCTTTATTGAAAAAAGATGGACTTCCTGAAATTGCAAAGCAACTGATGGATGATTGCAAGAGCAGCTTTATGTGTTTTTATGAGGAAAAAGATGCGATCGGTAAAAGATACCGGAGAATGGATGCTATTGGTACGCCGTTTTGTGTAACGATCGATCATCAGACAAAAGAAGATAATACTGTAACCATTCGTTATAGAGATACGATGGTACAGGAAAGGA
>JANOUJ010000101.1:0-11221 GCA_031416815.1 Chitinophagaceae bacterium | reverse complement strand
CCAAAGGTAAAACGGATAAGCATCTAAAAAGTTCAAACTGATAATTTAGTAAATATTTATTCCGTCCCGGGATTCATGTAAGATTGCAAAGCATTTACATATGCTTCAAAAGATTCGATCCCTTTTTTGGTGATCTTGCAGATAGTTTGTGGGTAATTATTGCTGAACTGTTTGGTTACATCTATATAACCGGCATCTTTCAGTTTGTTGATCTGTACGCTCAAGTTGCCGGCAGTTGCGTTGGTCTTTTCTTTTAAAAAAGTAAACTCAGCCTCACGTACACTGATAAGGAGGCTTATCACGGCAAGCCTGAGTTGAGAGTGTAATATGGGGTCGAGTTCTTTAAATTCCATGCGTTAACAGCCGGTATTTGATGATGGTTGATGTTTTTGTGTTTTATATTGTTTCCACATAATAATCCCGGGAATTATGTACCCGATAAAAATAGCGATAGCCATAATCAGCATATCGTACCTGAAATCTTTATTTACGAACATGGCTATTGCACCAGCCCAATTAACCACAGCGCCAAACATTAATCCTTTAGATTTTGCTGCACCTCCTTTTACCAGCATAAAAAAAGAAAACACCATTAATAAAAATCCAAAACCAGTGTTAGGGCTCACAGAGGTATTCATAGCAAAAATTACCGTAAAGATGCTTACCACAAAACCAATATCAACCAGTTTCATTAAGTCGCCAATGTAAGTTTTTACTAACCTTTTACGGGGTTTAAAAATGTCATATGCAAGAAGTACTATTGTAACCAATCCAAAAATATTCCAGCCTAAAAAAATATTTTCAGCGCCAAGAGTAATAAAACAAAAAGTAGAAAGTGAAGTCAAAAAAAGCATACTGCCCCAAAGTAGCCAGCTAAGGCCATTATCGGTAATATTGGTTTTTGCCTGGTTGATCATCTGGTGGATGATCTCCATGCTTTTTTCGTTTGAAATTGGTTGATCGTTTGACATATCAGTCTTGATTTTTAAATTTTTTTCTGAGCATATAACCCGGAATGATCCAGGCAATAAGCACTGCTGACGCAATTAAGATTAGGAAATACACCGGCGCAACGTATGTAGATGCGATTGCCAAAAGCCAACACGCTACGCCTCCTGTTTTTAATGGTGTAAACCGCATTACGAACCCTGATAAAAAGGTTGGTATGCCATAAAACACCAATACAAGTGAATTTATGTATACCCACAAATTAAATCGTCCCATCACAATGGTGAGTACCAACATACATATACCAAAACAGATCCAGATGGCGTCAATGATGCCGTCACTATAGGTTTTTACTTTTTCTTTTTTCTTTGCTTTTACCAGGTAAATGATCTGATAGATCACTGCAGCCCATGTAAGTGTCCAAACCCATTCAGGATGTGTAAACAGGTTTAGTTTAATTACCAGGAAATGAAAAACTGCACACGCAAATATTACCCAGCCCCACAATAAATACAAAAATCCGTTTTCGGTAAAACGGTTTTTTGCCCTGTTGATCATACTGTCAATTAATAACAGGCTGTCTTTTGGAGAAAAATTGTCTGGTTGCATAACAATAGTTTGGGTTAAGGGTTATGGGTTAACATTGCTGCTAACCCATAATAAGTCCTTTTATTTGCATTGACTGATTAACTCCGCTACTCTTTTCATTCCCCAGTTTGGATGAATATCGCTGGCGGGCTTAAATTTATTGAACTTATCAAGCGATGATTGCAAAACCGGTTTTGCTGTGGCACATCCCCCGCCAAATTGTTCAGGAGTGTATTTTAACCCCTGTCCTTTTAAATACTCGGGCCTGGGGTTTGTAGGATCCTGTTGCATAGCAGCATCAATGAATGTTTGTGCTTCCTGGCCATATTCCATAAAGCGCTGCATGGGGTTCACCATCATGTGGGCACTTGCTATCATGCTCTTTACAGCACTTATCTCTGAATTATTTGGCTGCAATGCATCTGCTTTATCGATCAGCTCGGTTGCCTTATCAGCAATGGCATCGATCTTTGTTTTATCCGGTTCCATGTAAGTATAATTAACCTGGCACAATGCTGCATAATAATAAGCCAGCCATTGTGTTTTTTCGGCTATAGCAATACGTTCAAATTTATTTGCCAGGTCTAAAAGATTTGCCGGGTATTTAAAACTAGTATCAATGGCAGCAATATTAGCTTTCATAGAAGCCAGGTATTTTTCGCTTTGGGCAAATGTTACCGTTGCTAAAAAAGAAACAGCAGCAAGAAGAAATAATTTTTTCATTGTTTTAATTTTTTGACCTCACCCCAACCTCCCGACACATCGGGAGAACTGGAAGATTGGCGGTGATTGATTTTATTTACGTTTTTTGTTGGTTTTTTAATTTTTCATACTCATTTTCCACAGAATTTGATCTTGGGAAAATATAGGCACCTGCAAAATGAAATGCCAGGCCAATACCCCAGCCAATCATCGGCCAAACAGGCCACGGAAAGTTATTCCAGTTAAGAACATCAAGGTTTCTTTCATGGCGGTTTGATGTAAAAAACCAGACTGCCCAGAAAAATGTATTCATAATAACATAAGTTACCGCATGCGTTTTAAAGCCTGCCCTTTTTTGTGCGATCTCCCAAAGTAGAGGGTCTTTTCCTTCAGGAGTTGGTTGATAGTTTGACATGGTTGTTAAGTTAAAGGTTGTTTTTTTAAAGATTATTATTGATCGCATCCTGCGTTCTGTCAATTCCAAAACTTAAGAAGCATCCAATAAATATAAAGCGTTTTGATGGCGGTGTAATGGCTTCTTTACGGCTACCATTGTTGTTATAATTATAATTGAAAACCTGGTCCTGCCCCAATACATTATTTACTCCCAACACCCATACTACAAAGGCTTTGGGATTCTTTTTACCGATACTTGGCAAATAGTTTACACTAAAGCTCATGCTGTTGTAGTTGATGGTTTTTCCGGCATCACCGATCACATATTTGTTCTGCACATTATCGTAAGCAAAATAATAATAAGGTCGTCCTGTTGCAAAATTGTAGCTGAGGTTAAAACCGGTTTTCCATTTTGTTACAAACTTTTTTACCACCAGTGCCGCAGTATGATTAGCAGCAAAAGAAGGGGTGATGGCTTTTGGATAATTCAGGAAATCCCTTTTTGTATCCAGGTAAGAGTAAGAAACCCAGTAATCAACATTCTTAAAAGTTTTTTTATCCCTGAAGAAAAACTCAAGACCGGTTGCATGGCCAAAGCCGTTGTTATTGCTGGCCACTTCCCTACCGGTTGGAGATACAGCGGTTTTATACAGATCGGTATATTTTTTATAAAACGCCTCCACCCTGAAAGTACGGTTATTGGTCAACTTTTGATACTGCAGTATATAATGCGCTGCTCTTGAATAATCAAGGCTGGCAACAGCAGGCAAATATTTCCTTTCCGGGTTTTGATAAAACAAACCATAGGCAAAAGATGCCTGGCTGTTGTCGGCAAATTTATATGCAACCGAAAGCCTGGGTGCAATATTAAATTTGTTTACTACCTGCGAATGCTCCAGCCTGCCGCCGATCTTAGCTGCCAGACTGTTGGTAATAAACACGTCGGCTTCGGCAAAAACAGATTCCAGGTTATCGGTTACCGATTCTGTAAACTTTGTTCCATCGTACAGCGTGTAGGTGGATCTTTCTTTGCTGTAAAAATAATCAGCTCCAAATCTTATCGCATTCAACCCATTTAATTTTTTATCAATCACCACTCTTGCCTGGGCATATTGCGCCCTGTTGTTCAATTTAAAATTTTTAAAAGTGTAAAACGAAGGGTTGTTGATCACTTTTTTTTGGTTATTGGCGTCCTGCAATTCATTATTAATATCATCTTTGTTTGTGCTATAACTGATACCGGTTGTTATTTTCCAGCCTGTTCCAAAATTTTCACGCCAGTTTATATTTTGGTAAGTGTTGATATTCTCTATAGCAAACGCATTTTTTAAAACTGAAGAATCTATATCTGCACTTCTAAAACCTGTTTTATTAGCGCTGATATAACCGTAGTATTTAATAAAGCCGCCATTCTTTGTTTTTATCCTGAAGTTGGCATCGCCCTGGTGGTAAACCGGTATTTGGTAAAAATCCTGTTTTTGTTTGTTGATGGCGAACCCAAGCAATAGGTTTGTATAGTTGTAAGATATGCCCCAGGATGATCTTTTGTCTTTTGCCAGGTGCTGTATTCCACCACCAACACCAATAACTGATATGCCCAGGTCGGCCTGCGTTCTTTCCGGCAAATCCTTACTTTCTAAAATCAAAGCCGAAGAAAGCGCCTGGCCATATAAAGCTGAGTAGCCTCCTGAACTAAAAATGGTTCCTTTAAATAGAAAGGGATTAAACCTGCCCCGCTGAGCAATGCCTGGCGTACTACTGTAGAAAAAGTTGTTGACCAGGTTTCCGTCCATATATATCTTGCTCTCAGTTGCAGAGCCACCTCTTACAAACAAACCTTCACTTTCGCCAACCTGCTGGGTACCCGGTAAGGTTTTAAAAGCACTAGTAACATCTCCGTTGGCGCTGGGGGTGGTTACAATATCCAATGCAGATAATACCGCTCCCTTATTTTTATCACTTGCAACAAATGAACCTGCAGATATTACAACTGCTTTTAATTCGGTAACGAGCTCTTTCATTGAAATATTGAGCGTAATGCGGGCCAATTCCAGGTTGATTTCCTGTTCAAGTGGCTTATAACCTATTATTGATGCTTCTAATGTCTTTTTCCCTTTTTCTGTAGTCGTAAACGAGAAATTACCCAGTGAATCGGTAGTTGCCCCATCATAGGTATCCTTTAAAGTAATACTAACCCCACTAACCGGTTTTCCCTTGGTATCAGTTACCTTTCCTTCAACTTTAACCTGCGCCTGTGTTGATAAACCAAATAGTAAAATAAGTAATGTAAATGCCCCTTTCATTATTCCTAATTTTTCACAAACGTAAAGTAGTTTATTTTATAAACCAAATATTTTAGAAACTTAATTTTAAATTAACCTTTAAATATCGCCATTGTTTTCCTTGGTAATTAAGGTCTATTGCATTGATTATCAATTAGGTAAATAAGGTTTGCAATGGGGTAATTTACAGCTGTGGAGTAATTAGAACTTATTAACATCCCTGAAAATTTATTTTTTTATGTGGACTGAATTTGTAATTTAGCAATAGAATTTAATGGGTTAGTAAGTACAAAGGGTCAGCAGAAATGTTGACCCTTTTACTTTTTAGTAAGTCTATAATGAAATTAAGCGTGCATTTTTCAGCTACGATTTTTACACTTTAAATTCTCATTTTAACGTTCACTGATTTTGAAAACAGCACAGGTATTTTCAATTTAATTGATTTTTCTTTCTTCTTTTTCCATTTTACATTTACGCTATGAGTAAAACTAAATCCGCATTTTTTTGTCAGGGCTGTGGTTATGAAAGTGCTAAATGGTTGGGCAAATGTCCGGGCTGTAATAACTGGAATACTTTTGTTGAAGAGATAATAGTTAAAGGGTCTGATAAAAAAGAGAAAGATGAATGGCGGGATTACTCGGGATTGGGAAAACAAAAAACAATTTCGATAAATGACGTAAGCAGTGCCGAAGAAAAAAGGATACTTACAACTGATGCAGAATTGAACCGGGTACTTGGTGGCGGAATTGTTTTAGGCAGTATTGTATTGGTTGCCGGAGAACCAGGCATCGGTAAATCAACTTTATTTTTACAAATAGGTTTACAACTTAAGGATGTTGTTACATTATATATAAGTGGAGAAGAAAGCGAACAACAGATAAAAATGCGTGCAGACCGGATCGGCATTGGCAGCGATAATTTTTATATCCTCACCGAAACCAATACGCAAACTATTTTCCAGGAGATAAAAAAACTGAAGCCGCAATTGGTGATTGTTGATTCCATTCAAACACTGCAATCGCCATATGTAGAAAGCGGTGCAGGCAGCATCAGCCAGATAAGAGAAACTGCCGGTGAGCTGCAACGCTTTGCCAAAGAATCCAACACGCCGGTTTTTTTAATTGGCCATATTACCAAAGATGGTACCATTGCGGGGCCAAAGATCCTTGAGCATATGGTAGATACGGTTTTGCAGTTTGAAGGCGATCAGCATTATGCCTACCGTATTTTACGAACGCTTAAAAACCGCTTTGGCTCTACATCAGAGCTAGGCATATATGAAATGACCGGCACGGGCATGAGAGCGGTAAACAATCCTTCTGAATTATTAATTACCCAAAAAGAAGAACAATTAAGTGGCATTGCCATTGCTGCAACCATGGAAGGTATGCGGCCATTATTAATTGAAGGGCAGGCATTGGTTACGCAGAGTGTTTATGGTACCCCACAAAGAACAGTAAGCGGTTTTGATCTGCGCCGGCTTCAATTATTATTAGCCGTGCTTGAAAAAAGAGGCGGCTTTCATTTTGGTGTTAAAGATGTTTTTATAAATATTGCCGGTGGTATAAAAGTGGAGGATCCATCCATCGACCTTGCCATTGTTTGTGCTTTATTAAGCAGTTACGAGGACTCTCCCATCAACCAACATTATTGTTTTGCAGGAGAAGTTGGCCTAAGCGGAGAAATAAGAGCCGTTAACAGAATTGAACAACGCATTGCCGAAGCTGAGAAACTGGGATTTGAAAAGATCATTGTAAGCAAGTACAATTCAAAATCGCTGGGCAAACAAAAATTTAATATAGAAGTGGTGCCATTGGGCAAAGTTGAGGAACTGTATCAATATTTATTTTAACTTGTAAGGGTAATTATTAGGAAGATGATTGCCCAATTGAAAAATATTATCAGCAGCACCCTGCACCTTTTTTATCCGCATATATGTACGGGTTGCGGATCTGATCTGCTGGGAAAAGACAACCTGCTCTGCCTGGAATGCATTCATAATTTACCACACACCGGTTTTGCGGATTTACCAGAAAACCCGGTTGAAAAATATTTTTGGGGCAGGATACCATTAACGGCTGCATACAGCCAGTTTTATTTTTCGAAAGAATTTTTAATGCAGCATTTAATTCATCAGCTTAAATACAAAGGCGATACTGAAATTGGTTTTCACCTGGGTGAAATTATGGGTAAGACATTGCTGAATAGCAAACGGTTTTCTTCAATAGATGCCTTGATCCCCTTACCGCTTTATGCCGATAAAGAACATAAGCGTGGCTTTAACCAGGCAACGATCATTTGTAATGGGATGTCTAATATTATGAATGTGCCGGTTTTGAACGGATCAGTCATACGCCAGCATGCCACCGAAACCCAAACCCGTAAACACCGTACCGAGCGTTGGGAAAATGTAAAACAGAGTTTTAAAGTAGTAAAGCAACATGAATTAGCTGGTAAGCATCTATTATTGATAGATGATGTGGTAACGACAGGTGCCACCTTAGAAGCTTGCGCCAATGTAGTATTACAGCAAGGCAATGTTAAGTTAAGTATAGCAACGTTGGCTTATGCTGCTAAATAGTACTGAGCGGAGTCGAAGTATCGGATAAAAATGTATTGAGCGAAGTCGAAATACTTTTACGTAAATAAGTCTAAATTTGAAAAATGAAGAGAAGAAATCCTTACCTTTTTTGCCTTTTTGCTTTTGCCTTTTGCCTTCTCCTCACTTCCTGTAAAAAAGACTCTTTTATTACAAGCGAATTTGCCCAAATCCAAATTACTGCCGATACCTTAAAATACGACACCGTCTTTACCACAACCGGATCTATCACCAAATCCTTTAAGATCATAAACGAAAACAACCAAAAGCTGCGGTTGAGTAAAGTAAAACTAATGGGTGGTGGTGCATCAGCCTATAAGATGAATGTTGATGGCGTTGCTACCAATGAAGTAACCAACCTCGATATTGAAGCCAACGACAGCATCTATGTTTTTGTTTCTGTAACCATCAACCCCAATGCAGTCAATTTGCCTTTTATAGTAAGTGATAGTATTTTGGTAAACTACAATGGTAATAACCGCTATGTTCAATTACAATCATACGGACAAAATGCAAATTTCTTAAGCAATAGGCTTATTGCCGGCAACGTAGCCTGGACAAATAACCTGCCTTACGTAATACTAGGTAGTATTCGTATTGATACTACGGCCACATTAACAATACAACCCGGCTGCAAAATTTATGCTCATGCCGATGCGCCATTTATTGTAGACGGCACATTAATCATTAACGGCACAAAAAATAATCCGGTAATTTTTACGGGCGACAGGTTGGATGAAGGTTACAAAGATCTGCCGGCAAGCTGGCCCGGTATTTATTTTCGTGGCAGCAGCAAAAACAATGTGCTTACTTATGCTGTTGTAAAAAATGCTTACCAGGCCATTGTTACTGAAAAACCATCTGTTAATGCCAATCCAAAAGTTATCCTGCACCAATGCATTATTGACAATGCTTACGATGCAGGCATTCTATCTGTAAACAGCAGCCTGCAGGCCGATAATAGTTTGATCAGCAATTGCGGCAGCAATATCATTTTAAATTATGGCGGCAATTATAGTTTTACCCATTGCACCATTGCTGCTTATTCAACAAATTTTATCATCCACAAAAACCCCATGCTTAGTGTAAATAATTTTACGCAACAAGCAGGCGGTACCTTAACGGCTGATCTGAATGCTGTGTTCCGCAACAACATTTTTTGGAGCGATGAAGGTATCGTTACCAATGAACTGGTGGTTTTTAAACAGGGAGCAAACCCCTTTACTGTTTTATTTGAAAAGAATATGTATCGTTCTGCAGCCGATCCGTCCAACAGTACCTTAACAGGCAATATCAGAAATGCAGATCCTGCCTTCGATAGTATTAATGTAACTAAAAATATTTTCGATTTCAGGATCACCAAAAATGCTGCATCTCCGGCAATAAATGCAGGAACCTTAACCGGTTTCTCAAAGGACCTGGATGATAAGAACCGGAATGTTGGCCTGCCCGACCTGGGTTGTTATGAAAAACAATAACCGGATAATTTGAACAAAACAGTTTTACCTTCGTTAATCAATAAAAATATATTATGATAAAGTCAATTATTATCTTCACTATTGCTCTTTCGGGGTTATTACAAACAAACAAAATAACGGCACAGGCAGTAGCTGCACAATCAGAAATTACTGAATCTGCTACAAAATCCATTTACGATTTTAAGGCAGCAGGTTTGGAAGGCGGCACCATTGATTTTTCTGCATTCAAAGGCAAAAAAATACTGATCGTAAATACTGCCAGCGAATGTGGTTATACCAAACAATACGAAGGGTTGCAAAAACTATATGATACTTATAAAGAAAAATTGGTTATTGTGGGCTTCCCGGCAAATAATTTTGGCGGACAGGAGCCCGGCAGTAACGAAACGATTGCTACATTCTGTAAAAAGAATTACGGCGTAACATTCCTGATGGCAGCAAAGGTTTCGGTAAAGGGAGATGATATGGCACCTATTTTTAAATGGCTTACAAGTAGAGCGGAAAACGGCGTGATGGATGCAGAGATAAAATGGAATTTTGGAAAATTTTTACTGGATGAAAAAGGAAATGTAATGCAATACTTTCCAAGTAAGGTTACACCCATGAGTGAAGAGATCACCGGTAAATTATAATGATGATAAAACTGGTAATATCTTCCATTGCGCTTTTCTGGAGCAGTTTGGTTTCAAAACCTATTGGTCCAATTAACACCCAAACCATTTACGATTTTAAAGTAGCAGGGCTGAATGGTGGCACCATTGACTTTGCGGATTTTAAAGGAAAGAAAATTTTAATTGTAAACACTGCCAGCAAATGCGGCTTCACTCCACAATATGAAGGGCTGCAGGCTTTATACGAAAAGTACAAAGACAAATTGGTGATCGTGGGCTTTCCTGCCAATAACTTTCTCTCCCAGGAGCCGGGCAGCAACGAAAACATTGAAGCATTCTGCAAAAAGAATTACGGTGTAACATTTCTCATGGCGGCAAAAATATCTGTAAAAGGGAATAGCATAGCTCCTATTTACAAATGGCTGTGCAATAAAAATGAAAATGGAGTAATGGATGCAAAAGTATCCTGGAACTTCAATAAATTTTTACTGGATGAAAATGGAAAACTGATCGGTCATTTTAAAAGTGGTGTAAAACCGATGAGTGATGCAATTGTAAGCAAACTATAGTCAGAATGAAATTATTCTTTATTACAATTACACTTTTCTTCACTTCAACTGTAAATGCTCAAATTCCTAAGAGCGGTACTTATATTTATAGCTATTGCGATATTGAGTATAATAAATGTTTGAGTAAATGCAAAGTGAAGATCCAAGGCAATAAAATATGGGTGTATGCACCACCAAGACTTTCAGGAATAAAAGAAGGAGAATTATTTGAAAGCGGCACACTATCTAAACATCATTCCGGTAAATGGACGATCACCAACCCTCAAAAAAATAAATCTACTAACCCATCTGAAGCTAAAGATGTATTTGTTTGGATAGATTTCAGCAAAAAGCAGTTCTGGACTTTTTAAAAATGCCGGATGTTTTTTTTCTTTTAATTTGCACCCATGCAATTCCAATCCATCACCGGCCAAAAAGAAACCAGGGAACAACTGGTGCAAATGATACAGCACAACCGGCTGAGTCATGCCTTATTGTTTTTAGGCAAGGAAGGTAGCGGCGCCCTGCAACTGGCACTGGCATTTGCACAATACATAGTCTGCAAACCGCAACCAACTGAGGTTGATCTTTTTGCAGCAGAACCACAAACAACAAACCACCAACCACAAACCAAAGAGCATGACTCCTGCGGCCAATGCCCCGCCTGCAAAAAAGCAAACGAACTCATTCATCCCGATATACATTTTTCTTACCCGGTTATCACAAAAAAGCCCGGCGAAAAACCCATCAGCACCGATTTTATAAAAGAGTGGCGGGAGTTTATAGTTGCCCATCCTTATGGTAATGTGTACGATTGGTTGCAATTCATTGGAGCCGAAAACAAACAAGGCAATATTACCGCACACGAGTGTAACGATATCATCCGTAAGCTGAACCTAAAAAGTTTTGAAAGCGAATACAAGATCCTTATCATGTGGATGCCGGAATTTTTAGGCAAAGAGGGAAACAAATTATTAAAACTGATTGAAGAACCGCCGCCAAACACCCTGTTTATTTTGGTTGCCGAAAGTGAACACCTGGTGCTGCCCACCATTTTATCCCGTACCCA
>JANOUJ010000100.1:0-3691 GCA_031416815.1 Chitinophagaceae bacterium | reverse complement strand
GAAAAGTAAATAGAAGTAAACGGAAATAAATTAAAGGTGAGTAATTCGATGAATTATTTTAATACAGCTCCTGAAACCCTTTAAAGCGATTTTCTTTTTAGTCACTTTTATATAAAAATATGGGATGAGGGTTCGATTCCCTGCAGCTCCACCCGATTAACCGGGCAAATCATTTGATTGATCTGCCCGGTTTTTATTTAACATCAATTTTCAATCGCATGTCTGGTGGATAGCACGGTAGCTATACAATAATCCATGTCGGTATAAAAAAAACCGGCAGCTATTTTAAAAATAACTGCCGGCTAAATATGATGCTGAAGTTTAGAATTTATTTGTAGACCAAATGATATTTTTACCGGGTGTCTTAACTCCGGCCATATCTTCTTCGGTAATAAAGATCATTGTAGGCTTCAACGCTGTAACCGCTTCAAAAGAAGCCTTAGATTTATCTGTCAACCAACCTGTGTTGCTATTTATCTGACCCAGGTTCTTTGCAGTTTCATTAGCAGCATTCATCCATACGATATATGCTTTTTTAGAGGTTTCGTCGAGTTTATTCACTGCTTCCAACTCTCTTAAGTTTATCTGCACAACATAATTACCCGATATGTCCCTTTTTATTTGTACCTGCCCTTTATTTTCTACCATGGTAGTTGCTGCCACTGTTTCTGTTGCTGCTGGTTGTTCTGTTTTAGCTACAGTAGTTTTTTTTGCACAGGAATAAAATGATACCAGCATCATGGTTGCTATCATACCGAAAAAAACCTTTTTCGTTTGAATATTGTTTGTAATGATTTTCATTAATTTAGTTTTTATGAATTTATAAAATTTTAATTGAAACAAAGGTGGCTCATTTTATCCCTGGGTGATTACACAATTGTTTAAATACATTGTATCATTCACAGTTATGGAATGATTATTCAGGTACAATAGCTTTATGGATTGTCTCTTATTAGTATGCGAAAGGTTAGAAATAAAATGGTCAGGGCTAAATCCCTCGAATAACACGTTTACAAAGCAAAAATAAAAAGATGCTGTAGATAATATCAACCTTTCATTGAAAATGAACCTCCAGGTTTTAATTTATAAAACTTTCTCAGTTCTATTTTTGCGGCCAAATAACTTTTGCAGAATTGAACCTCCTGTAGACCTGATCTGGTCAGCATTCTGGCTTACCTTATTGGTTACAAACATCTCTAACGCAATGCCTAACATTTTAGTCAATGGATTGTGTGTTTTTCCGAGAACCATTTTTTTAGTTAGTATCCCCGTGGTAAGCCCGATAGCCGCATTTATCATATCTGTTTTTATATCAGGAACGTTTACTACCGATTTAAAAGTATTTTTTAAAAGGTTGAGGGGCTTAAGATTTTCCTGGGTCCTTTTGAACTCCTGCTTTAACGAGCTTAGTTCCTCCTGCTGCTGAATCTCCAGTTGCCGGATAGCATTTTTTAATCCTATAGTTGTTGAAATCGGGTTCATATACATATCAATTAAACAGTTCCCTGATGATGGCATTACTTGCCCGGTTTTTAATAATAGGATGAACAATCAGCAAAATGACTGCCACCAGTGCATAAACCGCTGCCACTATTAAAAATCCGTAGTAGGATTTGCCCAGCATATCGCCAAGCCACAAAGCAATCGCAATATTCAGCGTGAAAGCAAAAAATGAAATGACTACGACTAATAATGAACGGGAAATAAGACTGGAAGTGACGTGAGCGGTTTTATCCAATGCTTTCAGTTTTAACAACTCCAGACTGGTTTTTGCGTAAGCTTCAGTCCTTTCCAAAAGCGGTTCAATAAAATTGGTTTTTGATTCCATGATTCAGTGTTTTAATAACAGCCGCATCAGTTGATCCGGCTGTTATTGTTTTAGTTCCTGGTTACTTCGCAATTCTTTACTTAGCTTTTATTAAGATTTTCAACCACTGATTTTCCATTCTCAGCATAATCGTTGGCCTGATCTTTAATAGCATCCACTTCTTTCCTGAATTTTTCTACCACCTTACTAAATTTGTCTTTTACAGCATCAGAAAGATCGTGTCCTTTTGTTGAGATCTTCTTTCTTGTTTCGCTTCCTTTATCAGGAGCAAAAAGAATTCCTAATGCTCCGCCGATAGCAGCACCTACCAGCAATGCACTCATTAATTTACTTGTGTTGTTTGCGTTTCCCATTTTGTTTTATTTTTTAAAGGTTTATAATATTTTTTTACAAAACCTTTCGGCCCTGTATCAGACGGATAATAATAGCAATTGCTGCGATAACCAAAAGAATATGAATGATGCCACCGGCAGCAAATCCTAAAAATCCTATAGCCCAGGCAATAACCAATATTACCGCTATCGTGTACAACAAATTTCCCATTGTGTTTAAATTTTAAGGTTAAGTAAATATGATTAAGAAAAAAAACGTTTGCTTACTTAATTGTAAATATTGTACTACATGCTTTTAGAATTCTGATTTCAAATTCTGTGCCATTGTTTTATGCATCAATTTTCAATCGCTGAAAATAGTTTGTACAACGTTTTTCAGGTAGCTTTTATAACTCAGAAATTATTTTATGTATCTCTGCTTTTGTTCTGCCCAGTTTGGTTTGCAACCTGCTCAACATTTCATCCTGCTTTCCTGCGGTCAGTAACAGGTCTGACTCAGTTAGCAACTCAAATTTATGTTTCAGTTTCTCTTTTATTTCACTCCAGTTTACTTTCAATTCTGTTACATTACTCATGGGGATGGCGATTTTAGTTTTATTCAATTATTGTATACGAAGTTCCGCTTGATTTTAAGTTAACCTGTTACACAACATTTTAAATAAATTACATCATTCACACATAAACGGATTCGGGTTCTATTTTACTTCAGGCTATCTTTCGCATTTTGTAAATTTTTACGGGCCTTTAAACTTCCCTGTTTTTTTAGGTCAGCTTGTTTTTTTGCTTCAGCTTTTTTCTGCTTTTTAAAATATCCTCTCAATAAGAAACTGTTTTTCACAGCATCCATATTATCACTTAATCCTTTTGTGCCTGCCTGCAGGTTGCTCATCGTTGAATCCAGCTTCACGGCCAGTTTCCCGTCATTAAGGTTTGTAGTGAATTGTGCAAATTCGTTGCTGCTGGTTTGCAGGTTTGTCAAAGTGCTCTTCATACTGTTTGAAAACCCTTCATCAGATATTAACTTGGAGAGCGCACCGTTTCCGTTGTTGATCTTATAACTCACCTCAGCCAATTGCCCCGTAATGATACCAGCATTGTCAACACTGGTTTTTAAACTGGCCATTACATCTGCCATTTCAACAGCGCTTTTAGAATTAATGAGTGCATTGTTAACAACTGTTTGCCCATTTCCGGTTCCGGGAGAGATGGTAAGCACTTTATCGCCCATAAGTCCATCAGACCCAATGCTGGCAATCGCATCGGTCTTAATAAATTTTTGTACGTCTTTTTTTATAACGAGGTCAACCAATACAGACGTATCGGTTATTAATTCTATTCCGTTAACAGTGCCAATATTAATGCCCGAGAAACGCACATTATTGCCTTCCTTTAAACCACTTACTGTTTTAAACTGTGCTTTTAAATGAAAGGTATTTCCAAATAAATTTTTTTGTTTGCCAACAAAGTAGATGGTACCCACAAACAGTACCAATCCAATTATTACAAACATGCCCAATTTCCAGGTAAAACC
>JANOUJ010000099.1:0-3055 GCA_031416815.1 Chitinophagaceae bacterium | reverse complement strand
CAGTAGACAAATTAGCCGGTGTAAAACGCATGCTGTCGCCAAAGTTATAATTGCGTAATGAACCGTCGGGGAAACGAACCTGTACTTTAATGTAGGCTGTATCGCTTAAAGCCATGAACCGGCTTTCATCTTTTAAATTAATTAAGATATGCGGCTTGGCAGCTACAATGTCCTTATTAAGAATATGAACACCATCAAAAGTTACATCAAGTAATGGATTATAATTATCTGCTTTTACAAAAAGATTTTTGTAAAGTATATTATTAAAATGATACTGCTCAGGCTGAGCATTGGCAGGATTTACATCTACAAAAACCGTATTCAATCCGGGGTAATTCCTTGTATCGATCTTATAATTGATCACCATCGTATCTCCTGATATAAGCACTTTACCTTTAGGAATATTTATCGCTGTTGGCGTATTGTTCCTGTCGGTGATGGTAAAATTGACTTTCATACTATCTGCAAAAGCAGTTTGACTGATATTTTTGAACGCTAGTTTAAAATCTACCAATTCTCCCTGATCAGCAGTGTCCTTCATTACAAAAAGCAAATTAGGTGCTACTGCTCCTTCGGGTATATAAGTTCCATTTACTCTCCAGTACCTTAATTGATGCGGTGTAGCTTTTACGGAATCTGTATTTAGCATTTTTAGTTTGATGTAGGGATAGGCTTGGGCATTGATCCAGCTTAAGGATGTATCAACTGCCGGTCGTACTGTTGCTAAGAGTGTGGAGTTACCATTTATATCTAAACCATACACCTGCACATATACCAAATCATTGGTGGGTGTTTCCATGGCAGTTCCTCTCCAATGCAGTGAATTCCAATTCAATGCCGGGCCAAATTTATCGGAGGTGATATCACCCACAAGATGGTTACCTACCGTATGGAAACTCTCATTAAGTATGTCAGTAGAACTCACTGCTACTTTTTCCAGCACTGCTCCCGGTGTGCCTTTTTTATAAACAAACACATAAGGTACAAATCTGTACAATGAATCTATTTTACTAAAGCCATTGTTTTTAAGTTTATGATACAATGAATTGGTGGGGTTATCTGCCTGCCAGGTTGTATGAAAACTGGTAAATGGATTCGCAGGGCTGTTTGTCATTACAACATAATGCCCAACAGGAACTATATTATCCAGGAAATTAATTACGTTTTGGCGCTGAGCAAGCGTGGTAATTTTAAAGTGGAAAAATCCAACTTTTACAGAACCATTGATGGGTATAGGCCGCACACTGCCATATAAACCACTTACTCCATTGTCGGTATTAACCCAGGCTTTATTGGTAACCGTGTCAATAATATAAAAACGCAATACTTCTGCATTGGGGCTTAAGCCCGGGCCATAAAATCCTGCCTGTTCAATTAACCCGTCATTTCGTAATGAGTAATCATTTGTTTGCGTAGCAGATGGATAAATGGCAGTACGCACATCAAACTCCCTGTTACGTTTATCAAATCTTAAAACCCTGTCTGCGTCAAGGCTTATCTTATTGTATGTGTTCTTTTTAAATTGGTAATAGTGCGACTGGTTAAAACCTGGCGTACTATTAGGTAAATAAACAAAAGAAAAATTATTCCAGATAAATGTATTACCTGAAGTAGGCACTGTAGATGTTCTCCAGTAATAAACGGTACTGTCTGTGTAAGTAATATTCGTAGGTTTAAATTCTATTACACCACCTGTACCGTTGGCATTGTATATTTTTTTGAATGAAGAGTTAAATAATTCGGTTGTATCTATCTCCATAACATATTGCCGCTGGCTATTCAGGGGGTTGGCCGTACTTGCATAATACGTTATGTTTTGCTGATTGGTGATGGAATAATTGTATGGTGAAATAGGACGTAGCTCGTCTTCAAAAATGTAAAAGTCTTTGTTTAAAATATTATTCGTTTCAACACTTTCGTCTATTTCGTTACCATCATCCAGCGTTACAATTAATTTATTAAGCCCTTTGTCGGTTAAAGGATTAATGGGTACGGTAAGGTACAGGGAGTCTTTAAACATAGTGGCGGGTACATATTGCCTGTACAGAACCTTTATCGAATCATTGGGTAACTTTTGTTTAATACTTACCCACATTGAGTCTCGTATTGCCCGGCCAATGTTCATCATTTTAATATCTATGTTAAAATTATTGTCGGCAACAGAAATAATATTCGGAATAAATTTTACCAACTGGTCCTCAATAACATAATCGGGCTTTGCAAATGTATTCAGCTTTATAGCAGGATCACCATGAAGGTTGATTTCCTCCAAGTGTATTCTTGTGTAATAATCAAGGGTGGTTGGATTTCCGCCCAGTTCCTGCATAGTAGCTTTTAACTGGTTCCCGATTGTATTTCCATACATGGTACGGGAGAGCTTGTTATAAAAATTTTCGTTGTAAAAATTCAAAAATGGTGCAATACCAAAATGCGTGCTGCCTAAAACGCCAATACTACCTTTTTGCGGAAGAAAGATATATTTTTCAGATAGGGACATTCCCGTATAATTTACAACGCGGTTGATATTAAAAGTGAAAAAATTACCTACCGTACAACCGCTAATATGCATAAATGGATACTTGCCTGTATTCTGATAATTCTCCGGATAATTTAAATTAATGGCCAGTTCGTTTGCCGATGAGTGGCCGAAATATTTTACATAACTCAGCCCTTCCTGAAACAGGTCTGATATGCGCTGGCTTTGCTGCTGCTCAATGGTTGAAACCGATGTTTTAGAAAAAGTTTCAACATGGGCGCCAAATAAAGTATCTTCTACTATTGTTTTGTAGCGATCCATATAAACTTTAAACTGGAAATTTTCCAGGCTATCTGATCCTCCAATAGTGTGCAGCATATTTTTCATCCATCCTTTATCAGCAATGGTTTGGCCTGGTGTCTGTTGAGCTTGTTCGTATTGTTTTAACTTATCAAGATAAACACCTACTTCCGTTCCGTTGATGGCTCCTAAACGACCGATGGGCACCAAAGGAAAAGTTGTACCCGGTGCACTGGCTAAAAGCACATCAGAAGCAGGCCAGCCAAAAGTTTGTACAAG
>JANOUJ010000098.1:0-16476 GCA_031416815.1 Chitinophagaceae bacterium | reverse complement strand
CAAAAAAGAAAAACATCAGGCAGCACAGTTCAGCCTGGCTAATGGAAAATTAATTAAAGTACTTCCCTTTGGCCCGCTGGCCACAAAACCATTCATAAAAAATGGGATGCTTTATGGTACCGCTATTTACAATTTCGGTTGCATACTGGCATACGATCTAAAAATGGATACTGTTTCGTGGAGCCGTTTTATTGCACATGGATTCTCCCGCCAGCCGTATTTTCAGGAAAACAGGATATTGGCCAATACTGAAGGGGATAACTGGGTGGCCTTGGGTTATGATGGCGTTTTGCTTGATACAACCTGTGCAAAAAAAGCCAGTATGTATGTTGAAGATATTCCCTGCGTAAAAAATTTTATTACCCTTACACACGATGGGCTGGAAATAAAAGAAAAACTTGCTGCAGATATTCTTGGGGCAGATATATATGGACAGCCTGAGATGCTCCGTTCAGAAAAATTTACGTTTATCTTATATGATGAAAAACTCACCATATTATCAGGTAAACTAAAAGTAAAACAACAGGTGCAGGTTTCTTCACTGGCAGAGGACCTGGAAGGATACATTGATATAAGACTGCTGAAGGCAGATGATGAAAATATCTGGATATTATACAATAACCACCTGCTGCAGTACAATCATAAAACAAAAAAACTTGTTCGGCTAACAAACCTAACTGCATGGCAACCAGCCAGTGTTTTGCTGGATGAAGAAAGTATCTGGCTGATATCAGGTAAAGATGGGTTGCTGTATGGACTTGCATTGTAGAAGAAATTGAAGTGCATCCTAAATTAAATGCAATTAATAATTTAAAAGAAAAAAATGAACCAGCCCAACCGCTTTGAGGACGAAAGTCTGGTACTTTCCGATTTCTTTAATGAAGTGCTGGTGAAATGCCCGGCTTGTACTAAAAAAGCTTTAGCTACAGCAAATGTTGTCACTAAAAAAGTTCGTTTGTTTTGTGTGCATTGCGGTTATAATAAAGAAGCTTCAGCTGAAGTGGCTCAGCATGCTTTTATAACAAAGCCTGCAAATCAATTTTTTGATGCAGAACTTTGGTTGCAAATTGATTTTAAAAAAGAACGCTTTTGGGCTTATAATGATAAACATCTGGATTATTTAGAGCGTTACATTAGTGCCACTTTAAGAGAGCACAAAGAAAGAGCGTATTTTACACTGTTGGAAAAGCTGCCTAAATTTTATCATGAAGCAAAAAACAGGGAAGGCCTTTTAAGAATTATAGCTAAATTAAAAAACAAATTGTAATAATCAGGAACCACCTGTTTATCATAAAATGAAATATAGAATTAATTATGTCCTCTCGATGTTTGTAATTGATAAAGGCGGGCTGTAACAAGGTCTAAGCTTATAAAAAATGTCGGCAATTTTAAATGCCGGCAATCCTGAAAATTGTATATAAAATAAATTTACACCAAATCAATATCAAAATTCACCAACTGAACAAACTCAGTCAGCCTGGTATCAATATCTTCCCTGGTAATTTCCTTCAGTCTTTCCGGTCCAAATTTTTCAACACAAAAACTGGCCATGGCGCTGCCTACTATAATGGCGGTTTTCATGTTCTCAAAACTAATGTCTTTTGTTTTGGCGAGGTGGCCGATAAAACCGCCGGCAAAAGTATCGCCGGCGCCTGTGGGGTCAAATACTTCTTCCAGTGGTAAGGCCGGTGCAAAGAAAACATGGTCTTTATGAAACAACAATGCACCATGTTCACCTTTTTTTATGATCAGGAACTGTGGACCCATTTTCATAATTAATTTAGCAGCCTTAACCAAAGAAAGTTCACCGCTAAGCTGCCTGGCTTCTGCATCGTTCACCAACAGCACATCCACTTTTTTCAACACTTCCTTCAGGCCATCCATAGCAATATCCATCCAAAAATTCATGGTGTCCATCACAATTAATTTCGGACGAACTTTCAATTGGTTGATAACGCTCAATTGTATATCCGGTGACAGGTTGCCCAATATTAAAAACTCAGCGCCCTGGTAACTGTCGGGCACAACGGGATTAAAATCGGCCAGTACATTGAGATCGGTAACCAGTGTATCCCGGCTGTTCATATCCAGGTGATATTTACCGCTCCAGAAAAAAGATTTTTTATCTTTTACAATTTCAACACCTTCCAAAGACACGCCACGTTTTGTAAGTTCATCCATTTCTGCCTGCGGAAAATCATAGCCAACAATCGATATCTGTTGTATAGGCGTTACAAAATTGCTGGCCGCATAAGCCACATAAGTGCCCGACCCGCCAACGATCTGGTCTACTTTTCCAAAAGGAGTTTCAATAGCATCAAAAGCCATGGTACCAACACATATTACTGACATAAATAAATTTTAGATTGAAGATTTGTATTCAAAGCAAAAGCAAAAGTAACAGATTAAAGTAAGATGAATAGGAGTAATTTTATAGATCAAAATGATTTGAGCATAGAATTTGATTCAGCTCAGTTCATCAATTTTTAATTATGTTAATTCAGCTACACCCCGAAAATCCACAACCGAGGCTGGTAAAGCAGGTGACCGAATGTTTGAAAGACGGAGGTGTGATCATTTACCCAACCGATACCATTTACGGGTTGGGTTGCGATATTAACCAGCACAAAGCCATTGACCGCATCTGCAAAATAAAAAATGTTGATCCGCAAAAGGCACAACTTTCTTTTATTTGCCGTGATCTGAGTCACTTAAGCGATTACACAAAAACCATTGACACGCCGCTTTACCGCATGCTGAAAAGCTATTTGCCCGGCCCATACACGTTTATATTACCTGCCAGTAAACAGGTACCCAAAATTTTGCAAAGCAAAAAATCAACAATTGGACTGAGGGTTCCTGATAATATTATTTGCCAGCACATTTTAGATGAACTGGGTAATCCCATCCTCAGTGCCTCATTACCCGGAGATATAGTGGAAGAATATACAGACCCTGAAGTGATCTATGAGAACTTTGGCGACAAGGTTGATTTTGTAATTGATGGTGGCATCGGCAACATGATCCCTTCAACCGTAGTGGATTGTACAACCGATGAATGGACGATCATCAGGCAGGGACAAGGTGAATTTATATTTGAATAATTAACCGGCCTGCAATGAGACATCAACCCTTAGTATATTAAAACTTTTTCGGTGATAGTTGCATAGGCCGAAAGCATCAATGGCATTGCGATGGGCACGGGTGCCATAGCCTTTATTACTGTTCCAGCTATAATGCGGAAACTCGGGATGAATTTTTTGCATAAACTCGTCCCGGTAGGTTTTGGCTAAGATACTGGCCGCCGCAATGGACGTATATTTTCCATCTCCTTCAATGATACACTCATGTGGGATCAGGTCATGTGGCCTGAACCGGTTCCCATCTACCAGTAAGAATTCAGGGATGAGTTTTAGTTGATTTAGTGCAAGGTGCATGGCAGTAAAACTTGCCTGCAAAATATTGATCTTATCGATCGTTTCGTTATCAACCGAAGCTACGGCAAAAGCAATGCTTTCCTTTTCAATGATCGGCCTCAACAGGTCTCTTTCTTTTTCACTTAACTGTTTACTGTCATTTAGTAATGGATGTCGGAAACCCTTCGGTAAAATAACAGCGGCGGCAAATACGGGGCCGGCATAACAACCCCGGCCGGCTTCATCCAAACCAGCTTCTATTAAGCGCTTATTTCTAAATTGAAATAACATTTGTTGAACAAATATCAGCTAAAACAATAGAAAAGCAATTTCATTTTGTGTTAACAGCATTTGCTGCTGTAAATTTGCGGCTGCAATGGATACGTTACAACGAAAGCGCTCTCAGCGCCAGATCGCATATTGGCTTTTGATCGGTGTGGGTATGATCATCATACAGGTTTTACTCGGCGGCATCACCCGTTTAACCGAATCGGGTCTTTCCATAACCGAGTGGAAACCCATAACGGGCACTTTACCGCCCATGAATGATGCTGCCTGGCAACTGGAATTTGATAAGTATAAAGTGACCGACCAGTTTAAAAACGTACACCAGCATTTCACCTTATCCGAGTTTAAATTTATTTTTTTCTGGGAGTGGTTCCACCGTACCTGGGCCAGGCTGATGGGACTGGTTTTTTTATTTGGATTTATTTATTTCCTGGTAACAAAAAAATTCGAGAAGGGAATGATAAAGCCGATGATCATTTTATTTGTCTTAGGGGGAGCACAGGGTTACATAGGCTGGATCATGGTTGCAAGTGGACTGTTGCCTGAAAAATATTTTGTGGGACATGTTGAATTAACTGCACATTTTATCGCAGCATTAGGATTGCTTTGCTATACCCTGTGGTTTGCTTTAAGCCTGCTTGTTACGGAGCACCAAAAAGTAATGAATACAAAATTGAAGAATTTTTTATTGCTCATTCTTACAGTTTTATTCTTTCAATTGATATATGGTGCTTTCCTTGCAGGCCTCCGGGCGGCTGTTATTGCACCAACCTGGCCTGATATCAATGGCAGCATGTTTCCGGCAGATATGAATGAACTTTCTCCTTTTACAAAAAATCTGGTTGCCAATCCCCTCACTATTCATTTTATTCATCGTTGCCTGGCTTATTTGCTGGTTGTACTGATCGGTATATGGTGGTTTAGATCCCGTGCAATTGCAGATCAAAAATTGTTCAACAGGCTTCGCATAACAGTTTTACTGTTGGTACTCCTGCAGGCAGTACTGGGTATTTTAACGGTATTGAATGCTACTGATCCAAACCGGTTGGTTGTATTGGGCGTATCACACCAGTTTGTTGCCATGATACTGCTGATGGTAATTGTTACACTGCTTTTTGTAGTTAGAAAAAAGGAGCGATATAATTTCCAGGCAGTTTAGCGGGATAGCCGTTTGCATGATGGTTGTTTATGTTGTAATTTTAAGCAACAGCCTCATTCATGAAACAAACCCTTAAGAATATTTATTATTTTTTTCCTGTTCAGCTTTTTATGCTTCATTTCAGAAAGTTCCAGATATTGCTGGTGTTCTGGTACCTGTTGGGCAGCACCATCAACAGTGGTTTTATGAAAAGCTATGGCGCAGATGCACTCTTTTTTTCTCCTGAATACCTGGGCGACGTTAATGCGCTGAGTGCCGCCCTGGTTGGCATTGCATTGGGCGTATTTATTATGAGCTGGAACATCACCACTTTTATTTTGCACAGCAAACGGTGCAGATTTCTGGCAACAACTACGAAGCCTTTTTTAAAATACTGTATCAACAATGCATTATTGCCATTGCTTTTTTTGATATTCTATTTTTACAAACTTATTCAATTCGATTCGAAAAAAGAATTAATGAGTACAGGCGAAATACTCCTGGTAGTTGCAGGAATACTTGGCGGCATTATTTTAATAGTGGCCGTTTCGTTCGCTTATTTTTTTGGGGCCGAAAAAAGAATACAAAGTACCATTGCGCCTATCATTAATGCAGCCCAACATTTTAATGTTAATTATTATTCAGGCAATCCGAACCCTGAAATTCATGGGTTAAGAGTGGGTGCATACCTGGGACGAGGTTTCCGGTTTAAAAAGCCCAGGAATGTATCACATTATAACCAGGAGTTCCTGGATACAGTTTTTAAGCGGCACCATCTATCAGGCATTCTCAGTATTGCGCTGTCTTTTGTTTTTTTGATCGTTGTTGGTTTTTATATGGATAGCCCGTATTTTGAAGCGCCGGCGGCAGCAAGTATTCTGATCTTCTTTGCGGCTATGACGGCGGTTATCGGGGCACTGTCATACTTCTTACAAAGTTGGAGCTTACCGGTATTTATAATAGTTATTTTATTGGCTGATGTACTTTATAAAAATGAAATTATTGACCACCGGAATAAAGCATATGGCCTCAATTATATGGACAGGACCGGTCGGCCCGCTTATGATAAAACTGCCCTACAAAAATTGTGTACGCCTGAAAAAATAGTGGCAGACAAAGCTAATATGCTTCAGGTGTTAGCAAACTGGAAAAGCAAACATGCCGAAGAAAAGCCGGTAATGGTCTTCATTAATGTTAGTGGCGGTGGTTTACGCAGCAGTACATTTGTAATGAATACGCTCCAAAAACTCGACAGTGCTGTTGGGGGTAATCTGATGCCGCATACCATGCTTATCAGCGGCGCCAGTGGCGGCATGCTGGCGGCCACTTATTATCGTGAGTTGTACTGGCAACAGCAGAAAGGTAGTCTGCCAGATCTATATAGTTCCGCCTACGGCGATAACATTGCGCAAGATCTGCTGAACCCACTTTTTTCTTCGATGGTGGCCAGGGATATTTTTTCGCCGGCACAGAAATTTACTGTTGGCAAATTCAAATATGTAAAAGACAGGGGTTACGCATTTGAACAAAAACTGAACAGGAACAGCGGAAACATTCTCGGCAAACAATTAAAAGATTACGCAAATGCAGAAAGATCAGCCGATATCCCCTTGATCATATTTAACTCAACCATTAACAGGGATGGAAGAAGGTTAATGGTGAGTACACAGCCCATCAGCTTTATGATGAAGCCGATGGAGTTTGGCAGTGATGCGTACGCCAGCCCGGATGCTGTTGATTTTACAGCGATGTTTGCAAAGCAGGATCCTTTTGATTTAAGATTGCTTACCGCGTTGCGGATGAATGCAAGCTTTCCTTATGTATTACCCAATGTATGGTTGCCGAGTAAACCGGTTATTGATGTAATGGATGCAGGATTGAGAGATAATTACGGAATGGAAACCACACTTCGGTTCATAGAAAATTTTGAAGATTGGCTTAAAGAAAATACCAGTACCATCATCATACTGCAGATACGGGACAGGAACCAGGATAACTGGCAACAACCTTTTGAAACCGGGGCAGTAACGGATTTTTTGACAAAGTCAGGAACCATGCTTCAACATAATTGGTTTAAGCTGCAGGATTTTTCGCAAACTGATCAATTCAGTTACCTGCAGGCAGATTTTGATTCGGCTTTGCAACGTATTTCATTTATGTATGTACCGAAAACCGAAGAAAAAGGTGCGGCACTCAATTTTCATTTAACAGCAAGAGAGAAAAACGCGGTAAAGGAATCATTTAACAGCGTATACAACCAGGCATCTTTAACACGAATAAAAAACCTGCTGAAATAGTTTATGCAGGTATCAGCAACTTAAAAGCGTTTTCAATTATTTCAATCTCAAATACTGCTGCAGTTTCAGCCGGCTCACCATCAATATGCAGCGGCGCCAGCTGCGGATTTTTAATGGTAATTTTTTTTGTTTGAAAGTAGTGGATATCGTTTCGGTGGTATTTTTTGTCTTCATACACGCTTACCTGCCCATTCCTGATCTGCTTTAAAATAGTCCAGATCATACGCAACTTACTCATCTTATTCACCACCACAATATCCAGCAAACCGTCATGCAGGCTGGCCTGCGGCGCAATGGTAAAATTATTGCCAAACTGGTTGCTGTTGGCAATGCTGATAAAAAAAGCCTCGCTTTTTATAGATTTTCCGTGCAGTATTATCTCAAAACTATAGAATTGGGCTTTAAAGAAATTCTTGATTGATTGTTTTATGTATGTAAAAAGTCCCCGCTTTTGTTGCTTAGCAAAATCATGGGCAACTTGTGCATCAAAACCGAGGCCGCACAACATGCAGCTAAATTTATTGTTGATGTAAAAGCTATCAATATAAACTGCGTTGCCTGCAAAAACATTTTCCAGGGCCTTGTGTATCCTGCGGGGAATTTTTGAAGCAAGAGCAAGTCCGTTGCCGCTGCCCATGGGAATGATGCCGATATTGACCGGCATGCCCAGCACCGCATTGGCGATTTGATTTACAGTGCCATCGCCACCGCAAACAATAACATCGGTTATGTTTTCTGCCGTTATTTTCTCTTTTAAAAAACCATATTCAGCCGCTGCATTGGTATGCAGCATTTCGAAAGGAATATTTTTTTCGGCAGTCTTTTTTTTGATGATATCAACCAATAAACCTTTACTCCCAGTACCGGAAATGGGGTTTATGAAATAAATGAATTTTCGGTGCATGAATTATTTTTCACGGGTAAGCGTACCTATATAAACTTTTGATACCGCTTCTTTACTTTTTGTATTGGCAGGTGTTTTTTCTACATACATGGTAATGGGTTTGCCTTTCTTCAACCTTTTAATGATCTCTTTATCGGTAAGAACAAACTGGCCCACTGCTCCAACAGTTTCGTCTGCGATCAGCATAGGAGTTACATCATCACCAATTACATGCACTTTTCTAAAATACCCTCCATCTACTGATTTGCCCTGTATCTGAATAGTTAGTTTGTCAATATTTTTATAGGTAGATTTTTTATAAGAAAGGGCGCCAAATGTCTGGTTGGCTTTCAGAGCTATTTGACCGGCTTTAATACCGTTAATAAATATATCAACTGTGCATTGTGCAAATGATCCGGCATTGATCCAAACGAGTAAAACAACAAATAAGAAAACTTTTTTCATAATGAAAATCTTTAGTGTATAAAATTAGTAAAAATATTACACAAAAGGGTTGCGATGACCGGTAGCTCAAAAGTTTGAATTGCTTTTAACAAATGAACTGTGAGGCGGAGCCAACCTTTGCTGCTGAATGGCTTGTAGAAACGGGTGAATAACAAAAAATTACAATAAAATATGACCCAACAAATTGTGGCGGGCAAGTATTTAAAAACCAGTCGGTGAAAAAGATGTTTCTACTACCAACGTATCAGTGCGCTTGCCCAGGTAAAACCACTGCCAAAAGCCGTCAGGCAAACAAGGTCCCCTTCTTTTATTTTTCCCTGCTCCCATGCTTCGCAAAGTGCAATGGGCACAGATGCGGCCGTTGTGTTCCCAAATTTCTGAATATTATTGTACACCTGGTCATCTTTTAAATGTAGCTTTTGTTGTACAAACTGTGCAATGCGTATATTGGCCTGGTGTGGTATCAGCATATTGATATCGGCGTTTGTCAATCCATTTGCCGCTAAAGCTTCTTCAACCACTTCGGGCATTTTAACAATTGCTTTTTTAAAAACTGCCGGGCCATCCATGTTGGGAAAATTCTGTGCCTCATCAATCATATCATGACTCATAAACATCTGGCCCATTTCGGCCTCATCAAATTTTGCTACCGGGTTTGGTACCCAGTGGTTGGCATGTGTACCCGGATTGTACATGGCCAGTATTTCTGCACTGTCGCCATCACTGTGTAAATGTGTACTCAATATTCCCTGTCCGTCTTTTTGCGTGGGTTGTAGTACCACGGCTCCTGCACCATCTCCAAAAATAACACTGATGTTTCTTCCACGGGTTGTAAAATCAAGGCCGAATGAATGTTTTTCACTGCCCACTACCAAAATATTTTTATACATGCCGGTTTTTATAAATTGGTCGGCAACAGATAAGGCATACACAAAACCACTGCACTGGTTACGAACATCCAAAGCACCGATCTCTTTCATCTTCATGGCACGCTGTAATAAAACACCGCAGCCCGGAAAATAATAATCAGGACTAAGCGTAGCGAAAACAATAAAGTCAATATCCTGTGGAGTGATGCCTGCTCTTTCAATCGCAATTTTTGAAGCCTCCACACCCATGGTGGTAGTGGTTTCCCCGGTCCGGTCGGCATAACGCCTTTCTTTTATTCCAGTACGTTCCTGGATCCATTCGTCAGAAGTATCCATATACTCTTTCAGGTCGTCGTTGGTAAAAACATTTTTGGGAACATAGTAGCCAATACCGGCAATTTTGCTTCGCTGCATGCAATCGTTGATTTAGAACAGGCAATTTACAACATAACGCATGATTTGCAACTGTTTCAAACGCAACCAAAAGGAGTTTTTAACGCTGCTTAACCATATCGTGTAAACAAAAATCATCATCCAATATGGGATGTACACGGGTTTTGTAATGAATTTCAACAGACTTACGGAGTTCAGCAGCGTTACGTACCATCTTGGCAGTAAAGCTTTCTGCCAGTGGAAGTAAGGAAAGTTTATCATCTTTCAGTTTCAGTTCTGCAATGTATACCCGGGAGTTTATGTTAATGTTGAAAAACTGTCTGCCTTCAACATTGCTCATAAAAGCTGTACCGGTTAATGAATCGGAAATTAAAACACGGAACGGGCGCAGCTCATTCAGGCCTCCTGTAATTATAATATTATATTCGGTCTCTGTTTTTTTGGTAAGGGTAAGATAAACCTCTTCTTTACGGGAGCTGCCCGGGTGTTTTATAACCGATACCCATTTTCCCAGCAGCGCATCTTCTACATACACATGGGATGTTTCATCTAAATAATAAGCAGAGCTATACGGGCATGAGCATAGTGTGACAGTTAAAAAAAACAATAACGATATTTCGAAAAGTTTTTTCATTTTTTATGGTGCTAAAAATACTTTCTGAATATTACAAATGCAATGGTAAAACCCTCATAATTATGTAACCACTAAACCGAAGAGTCTTTAATACGTTCACGTGCTGCCTGCAGTAGTTTCCTCAATGCTATGAAAGGCATTTGTATTTTTCCTGTATGCCGCCAGTAAGTTTTTCGTTAAGAGGGATATTGTTGATCCAAAACGCAAGTCACTATCCTGGTTATTTTTTAAACAGCAACTCAAGCCAGCTGCCTGCTTCCATTAACCAGGCTATACCCAAATGTACGATTAAACCGCCCCAAATACTTTGTGTGTTATAACTGATGATGCCCAACAGCAAGCCGCCCCAGAAACTGCTGATGGTTTCGCCAAGGGGTTTGCCAAAATGGATGGTACAGTAAAAACAGGCTACTGGTATAATGCAGTGAGGGCCACAGATCTTCAGCAACGATAAAATTAAAAAACCGCGGAAGAAAAATTCGATACTTATAAAATCAAAACCATAACAAATCTCGAAAAAAATGTAGTGCCATTTTTTTGAGGGCAGATCCAGTTGCTCAATAAACCCTGCCTTTGGATACATCTGTAAGAAATCTTTTTGTGTGCTTGCGAGTGCAATCAGTGGTATCATGATGAGTAACATGAGGAGATACGGACTTATATTTTTTAAAGCGGCAGTACCATAAAAAGGCTGGATGCTTCTGTCTTTTATCCACCATATTATAAATACAGGTATCAACACAACAACAACCCTTACGATCCAGTTTAAACAACGCATCCAGAATATTTGTGCATCACCGCTAAAGATATTTTTAATAATCTGTTGATGAAGATCAAAACTTACCCTGAAGGAAAAGAAAGCTGGTGCCAGCAGGAGTATTATCCAGAACCAATAATTCCGGTAGTATTCACAATTTTTATAAAAAAGTAATTGCAGAAAAAATGCTGCAGCAAAGGGAATGAAATATAAAAGATAATATCCCAGGAATTTAGTCCACTGGGTTTTATTACCGGCAGCCAAACGTATCTCCAGCGCTTGCCAGTAATTTAAATATATATAGAAACCCAGCAGCAATAAAACAATTGAAAAATAAGCCAGCTTAAATTCCTTTTGATAAAATTCCTGCAGGTATCTAAAAATTGTAGACAAATGATCTAAACTTTATCCTGGTTGTTTAAAGTATTCCAAAGCAGGTCTTTTAATTCAGAAAGTCCCTGGCCGGTTACCGACGAGATAAAAACATGGGGGATCTTTTTTGGTAATTCTTTTTTAATGGCTGCTTTTAATTCATCATCCAGCATATCGCTTTTGCTGATGGCGATCACAAAATCTTTTTGCAACATTTCGGGATTGTATTGTTCCAGTTCGTTGTGCAATATTTCAAACTCTTCTTTATGATCCTTACTATCCGCAGGTATTAAAAAAAGTAAAATGGAGTTGCGCTCAATATGCCGTAAAAACCTGTGCCCAAGGCCTTTTCCTTCAGCGGCGCCCTCAATGATACCGGGCAGATCGGCGATGCAAAAACTTTTTGCATCACGATATTCAACCATTCCTAATTGCGGAACCAGCGTAGTAAAAGCATAATCCGCAATTTTTGGCTTGGCTGCTGTAATGCTGCTCAGTAAAGTAGATTTGCCGGCATTAGGAAATCCAACCAAACCAACGTCGGCCAACACCTTAAGCTCTAAAACTTTAATGCCCTCAGTACCTGGTTCGCCCGGCTGTGCATATTCTGGTGTCTGGTTGGTTGATGTTTTAAAATTACTGTTGCCCAGCCCGCCACGGCCGCCTTTTACCAAAATAACTTCCTGCCCATCTTCCAGTATCTCCGCTTCTTTTTCGCCGGTCTCCTGGTTACGGGCAATGGTTCCCAACGGCACTTCAATAATAATGTCTTTTCCTGTTTTACCGCTGGAGTTATTTTTACTTCCGTTTTCCCCATCCTCGGCCAGAACGTTTTTAAAGTAACGCAGATGCAGCAATGTCCATAATTGTGTATTGCCTTTTAAAATGATGTGTGCACCGCGGCCGCCATCGCCACCATCGGGTCCACCCATAGCGGTTAATTTGTTACGCATAAAATGCTTGCTCCCGGCGCCACCATGCCCGCTGCGGCAAAATATCTTGATCTGGTCTACAAAGTTTGATTTTTCCATTATTGCCGCAAAGGTCTGTAAAATTTGAAGATTAGAGCCTGTTAACTTGTTTTTTAAGCTTTTAAATCATGAGAATTTATAAATGGTACTACATTTGCAGCGGTTAATCTAAAATATAAAGAGATGATCAAATTTATTTTAATACCGCTTACAATTATGTTGAGTTGCGAATCGACAAAGACCAACCAGTCGTCTGCAAAAGCAGATACAGTTGTTGTTATAGAACCAGGCGATCTGTATCAGCGGGATTCTGTGATTAGCCTTAATGAGGTAAATGTTGCCATACCGATCTGTATGAAAAACAAGATAGATTCTTTTAAACTGAAGGAAGCCCACGAAAGGCCGCAGCGGGTGGTTGAATATATGTACAAGAGTAAAAAAGTATACTATGTAGTGATGCCTTGCTGCGATTTTTTTAATGAAGTGTATGACGCTAATTGTAATTACCTGGGCGCTCCCGATGGAGGATTTACCGGTAAGGGGGATGGTAAAATACCTGACTTTTTTGAAGAGGCAAAAAATGAAAAATTAGTGTGGGGAAAGCCTAAATAATCAGTTTAGAATATTAGGGCGTTTAGTATGGCATTATTTGTTTTCATTCCAGGTTTTGTATTTAGCAGATTGCAGCTGTATATTGTTGGGAACGCTTCTCAACGGCTCACATGGCGCCCAACCTCCAAACATCTCTTTTGGTAATTGCTGATACAATTTAGTGCCTTCGGTTTTCCAGTTGATCATTTCATCGGTTACCTCTTTTATTTTTTTTGCCGGATTACCAACGATCAAACTTCTGTCTTCGAAAACTTCATCTGCTTTTATAAAACTTAAAGCGCCCACAATACATTCATCGCCCAGCACCACATTATCCATGATGACGGCATTCATGCCAACCAAACAATTTTGTCCAATGGTTGCGCCGTGTATGACAGCGCCATGGCCAATATGAGCCCCGGCTTTTAAAAGAACGCTTACACCCGGAAACATATGAATGGTACAATTCTCCTGCACATTGCATCCGTCTTCAATAATGATCTGTCCCCAATCGCCACGAACTCCAGCGCCGGGACCGATGTAGCAATCCTTACCAATAATTACATTACCTGTAACAGCAGCTTGCGGATGAATGAACGATGACTCATGAATAACAGGTATAAAGTTGCTGAATGAATAGATCATAATGGTGCTTTATTCCCCTTGAGGGGTTGGGGGTATCAATGTTTTGTTTGTCCGGAAACAGGTTCCTTTAAATAACGCAACAACATGGTCTTGTTGGTTGGTAATGGTTATATGATAAAGCCCGGTTGATCTTCCATTGTGTAGTTCTTTTGTTTCGGCAGTCAATACATCACCCACATGCACGGGTTTTGTAAAATTAATAGATGTGTCCAACGCAACAGATAAATTATTGCGGTTGTTGCACGCAAATGCAAATGCACTGTCGGATAAAGAAAATGCTATGCCACCATGTATAATACCAAAGCCATTGATCATTTCTTCACGTACGGTCATTTTTATTTTACTGTAGCCTTCTTTTATATCCAGTATTTCAATTCCCAACCACCGGCTAAAAAGATCATGCTCCATCATATGGGCCACAACTTCCTTTGCAAGGCCATCTTTATGTACGCTCATACTTTTTTAGCGTAAAGATAAATGCTCTTTAGAACTATGGTACAACAATATTGTTCCTATAACTATCATCCCATTCATGTATTGGAGAAGTGAAAGCGGTTATTAGCAGGGCTGATGTATGTTATAAAACAGATTTTATAAAAGCTGCAAGCAGCGTACCCCATTTTTTATATTCTTTGCCTGAAGGATGTAATCCATCAGTTGCCAGTAGAGAGCGATCTGTGAGGGCCATCCTCGTTGATGGTGTGATGTTGATATAATGCACGCCATAGGCGAGGGTTATTTGTTTGTTGATCACATTAAAGGAATCAATCTGCCTCCTGATCAAAACAGTATCCAAACCATTTGCAAATGGTGTAACACTCCAATCGGGTATTGATAAAACAGCCACCCTTGATGGCCGGTTACCTGCATAGCGGATTGCCGTATTAAGCAAATTGGTAAACTCTGAATTATATTCTGCCTGGCTGCGGCCCTGGTACTGGTTATTAACCCCAATAAGCAGACTTACAAAATCGTAGATTGACCTCGTTGGAGGATCGCTGTTAAGGCGATTTAATAAATTTCTGGTTGTCCAACCGGTAGCGGCAATATATTCGGGTGTTAAAAATTGTATACTATCATTTAATAACATAGTTTTTACCTGTGCAGGAAATCGGTCAGCCACAGCAACAGATTGTCCGATAGTATAAGAATCTCCGAGGGCGAGGTAAGTTTTGTACAATGTGTCATTTGCAACTATGGGAGAAGAGCCCGAAAGTGTTTGTTTTGCACATCCTGCCATTAGCAGCAGCATGGTAATAATAAAGGGTAAAAAAAATAATTTCCGCATGTTATCACATACGTATCATTGGCAATAAAGGTTTGAGAGGAGCAGTTATTTTCCTGTAAACTTCGGGCTTCTTTTTTCCAGGAACGAATTGATGCCTTCATCATAATCTGCTGTGTCGGCGGCTTTCTGCTGGTATTTATCTTCAATCGCTAGCTGTTCTTCCCAGGTACTTACAAAGGATTGATTGAGGACATGTTTTGTATAAGCCAGGCCCTTTGTTGGCATTTGTGCCAGTGTTTGAACAATCTTTTTACTTTCTTCCTCAAAGCCCGCATCTTCAAAAACCTTATAGATCATACCCATTCTTTCGGCATCTGCAGCGGCAACCTTATCGCCTGTCATCATTAATGCACTTGCCTTTTGCCAGCCAATTAAACGGGGCAGTGTAAATGTGCCACCGCTGTCGGGTACCAAACCAATTTTGCTGAACGCCTGGATGAAGGAAGCAGATGCTGTTGCAACAACCACATCGCAACACAAAGCCATGTTGGCCCCGGCGCCAGCTGCTACGCCGTTAACTGCAGCAACAACCGGTTTTGGCATCTTGCGTATTCTTTTTACAATGGGGTTATAATGCTCCGAAAGAATCTGGCTGATCCCTACTTTGTTGTCACCGGTTAATTCCGAAATATCCTGCCCGGCGCAAAACGCTTTGCCTGCACCGGTAATGTAAACGGCCCGGACTTCGTCTGAGGAAGCCGCTTCGTCCAGTTTTGCCTGCATGAGTAATGCCATTTCCCGGTTAAAGGAATTGAATTTTTCCGGGCGGTTTAAAGTGAAGAAAGCAACCCCATTTTTTATTTCGAATAATATGGAAGACATCTTGAAAAATTTTAGTCATTAAATGGTGTACTGATCCGTTAAAATAAAATGAGTTGTCCATAGATATTAAGCTGTTCAGTAAAGATAATAATTCCAAAGTTGCACTTAAAAGATAAAAGTACCGGTTACATAACGAGCGGCAGAAAGCCAGCTGCATTTTAATTTTACCCGCATTTGTTTTAAAATGTCAAAAAATGGTTTACCTTTTTAATTAAAAATTAAGGAAGATAGAGGGTGGCCGTTTGGGGATATAGATAACTTACTATAATTTGAGGCCGGTAATACTAAAAACTAAAGCAAGATGAAAAAACTAACAGTGGTTTGTGTAGCCTTATGCTGCCTTGTATTAATTAGTTGCGATTTTAAAGCGGGTGATAAAAAAGCGGTTTTAAAAACAAAGCCTGTAACTTCAGAAGACAACACTACGCTTAATGGGGCACTTATTAAAAATGATATTGAAGTTGATGCAACAGGCGTAAAAGTGGCGGAAGTGTACCTGGTGGATGCAGATTATAAACCATTGGCTGAAAATAAAGCCCGTGTTGGAGAAAAAATTCACATCGTTATTAAAATGGATACCGGCTGGGTAAAAGAAAACGGAAAATCTTTTATTGGAGCCAGCGAACGAATTTTAACATCGGCAGGAA
>JANOUJ010000097.1:0-5721 GCA_031416815.1 Chitinophagaceae bacterium | reverse complement strand
ATTATGATACCCTGAAAACTGCTGCCGGCTGCGATTCAGTGGTTGTAACTTATCTAACTGTTCGTGAAAAGCCTAGACCGGTATTAGGTGCTGACAGAAATATTTGTGAAGGGCAAAGCATCATACTTAATCCGGGAAGCTTTGAAAGCTATCTCTGGCAGGATCTTTCTACTACACAACAACACACGGTTACAAAACCGGGTACCTACCTGGTTACAGTTACCAATGCATTCAACTGCAAAGCTTCTGCACGTGTTATTTTCAGAAATATTGTAAGGCTGCCGGCAAATTTTTTGCCTGCAAACCAGGATCTGTGCAGCGGCAATGTTTTAAAGATAAATGTGCCGGGATATAAATCGTATTTATGGAACATCGGATCATCAACCCGCAATATTAATATACGCACTGCCGGCAATTATGTTTTAACGGTAACCAGTTTTGACAACTGTGTTGGAACCGATACGGTAACCATCCGGGAAATTACTTGTATACCCATCGGCATACCCAATGCCTTCAGCCCAAATAGCGATGGTAAGAATGAACTGTTTAAACCAACAATCAATACAGAAATACAGGATTATCAGATGCGCATTTACAACCGTTTGGGCCAGCTTATCTTTCAAACAAAAGACTATACCTCAGGGTGGGATGGACGCTTTATAGGACAACAGCAGTCTTCAGATAATTATATTTACCAGATCAGTTTCCGCAATGTGGAAGGGAAGCGGTTTGAGTATAAGGGGAGTATTTTGTTGTTGAGGTAAGCTGGATGCTGGCCGAACGAAAGCCAGGTTATAAGTTTGTACAAATAAAAAATCATTACTACGTTAAACCCAATTCCATAATCCCAATTCGTATTTCCCGAATTTCCCATTTCTCCCTTATCTTTGCCGCCTAAAATTAAACCCATTGGCTGCAAAATTTTCTAAAGAAACCTATTTGTACTGGTACGAACTGATGCTGCTTTTACGCCGCTTCGAGGAAAAAACAGGGCAATTATATGGTATGCAGAAGATCCGGGGTTTTTGTCACTTGTACATAGGGCAGGAGGCAGTTGCCGCAGGATGTATGACGGCAACCGTTCCTGAAGATAAATTTATTACTGCTTACCGGGATCATGCATTGGCCATCGCAAAGGGCATTACGCCTAGGGCTTGTATGGCTGAGTTATACGGCAAAGCTACCGGCTGCAGTAAGGGAAAGGGTGGCAGTATGCACTTTTTCGGGGTGAAGGAAAATTTTTTTGGCGGACATGGCATTGTAGGTGCACAGATCGGCACCGGCGCAGGCCTGGCTTTTGCAGAAAAATACCGTGGTACCAATAATGTGGTACTTTGTTTTTTTGGTGATGGCGCTGCCAGGCAGGGCATGTTGCATGAAACGTTCAATATGGCCATGCTTTGGGATCTGCCGGTTGTATTCATTTGTGAGAATAACCATTACGCCATGGGAACGTCTGTAGCCCGTACCAGTAAAACACTGGATATTTACAAAATGGCCGATGCCTACGAAATGCCCAGCGACAGTATTGACGGCATGAGTCCCGAGGATGTGCACAATGGCGTGTTAAGGGCAGTAAACCGTGCAAGGGAAAAAGGTGGGCCTACTTTACTTGAAATAAAAACATATCGTTATAAAGGGCACAGTATGAGCGATCCGCAGAAATACCGAACTAAGGATGAACTGGAGCAATACAAAGAAAAAGACCCTATTGAGCATGTAATGAAAGTATTAAAGGACCAATACAAAGTTCCCGATGCGGAATTTGAAGTGATCATTGACAGAGTGAAGGCAGAAGTGGATGAATCGGTAACTTTTGCCGAAGAAAGCCCCTGGCCGGATGACAATGAATTGCTGAAGGATGTTTATGTTCAGGCAGATTACCCTTTCATTGTAGACTAGGCCTCACCTATCCCGATAGCTATCGGGACTCCAAAGGAGAGCACTTTAAAACAGCGTATAAAATTTAAAACATAATAATTAAAAAAATGGCAGATAAGCAAGTAAAAACAGAACAGACCGATGCAGATGTAGTTGCAAAAGCAAGAGGATTTTGGGAAGCGAACAGCAAAATGATAATGATAGTTGGTTCTGTACTGATCTTATTATTGGGAGGATATTTTGGTTACAAAAAACTTATAGCTGAACCAAATGAGAAAAAGGCCAATGACCTTATTTTTCCTGCTGAGAAATTATTCGGCGTAATTGCAAGTTCATCCAGCTACAACAAAGACACTGTAAACATCGTTTTGAACGGAGACAAAGCATCAGGTGTAACAGGCTTGTTGAAAATTGCAAACAGTTATGGCGGTACTAAATCCGGCAACAGGGCCGAGTATATGATTGGCGCCTGCTACCTGCAACTAAAGCAGTATGATAAAGCCATCAGGCATTTAAAAGAGTTTGATGCTAATGGTGCAAGCCAGATACAAAGCAAAGCTTATCTATTATTAGGACATGCCTATGCTGAACAAAAGAAAACTGATGACGCTTTGGATTATTACAAAAAGGCGGGGTCTATCAGCGATTTGGATGAAGCAATGGCCAGCGAAGCACTTTATATTGCGGGCCGCTATGCAGAGGCATTGGGTAAAAGCAAAGACGCCACTGAATTATTTCAGGAGTTGAAAGATAATTACCCGGCAAGCCAAAGGGTTGGTTCTGGTGAAGTTGATAAGTACTTAGGCAGTTTAGGTGTAACGAAGTAATTAGGAACTTGCCTGCCGGCAGGCAGGTTAGGAGTTTGGGATTTGGAATTAGAACGAACTATTCAGGATTCACCGCTCACCCCTCACAATCATGTCAGCAGATTCAAATAACTTAATGAATACAACAGGCATCCAGCTACCAGCGGGTGCCTGTGTTGTAATTGTACGTACCGAATGGAATGGTGCTACAATAGACAAACTGGAGGCAGGCTGTAGAAAGATATTGGTTGATCATAAAGTGCAGCACATGACCATTACGGTGCCAGGCGCTTTTGAAATTCCTTTTGCCATAAAAAAATACTGGGACTTTCATAAATATAAAGATGATAGGCCCTGTGTTTTTATAGCGCTGGCCTGTGTATTAAGGGGCGATACCCCTCATTTTGATTATGTATGCAAAGCCGTTACCGATGGTATTGTGCAATTGAATTTATCATTGCCGGTACCTACTGTTTATGGTGTAATTACCGCAGATAATCAACAACAGGTTGATGAAAGAACCGGCGGAACACATGGTCATAAGGGCGAGGAGGCTGCTATCACTGCACTTAAAATGATCGCTTTGATCAACTCATTCAAATAGATTAGCACCAGTAAAGCAAAAGACTCATCCTAAAAGAATATTTAAAGCAACCGCCCGGCAATGAAAGTTCAGATATTCATACCATGTTTTGTAGACCAGCTTTACCCGCAAACAGCATTTAACATGGTTAAGGTGCTGGAGAAAGCCTGTTGCGAAGTACAATACAATAGCAACCAGACCTGTTGCGGCCAGCCCGCTTTTAATGCAGGTTTTTGGGACGAAGCCAGGGATGTTTGCAGCAAATTCATTAAAGATTTTGAAGGTGCCGATTATATTGTAGCCCCAAGCGCCAGTTGCGTTGGATTTGTACGTAATTATTATAGCAAGCTTTTCGAAAACTCATCACAACACAACAAGGTAAAAGATCTGGGCAAACGTATTTACGAGTTCAGCGAATTTTTAACCGATGTATTAAAGATCGAGAATTATGGCGCTACCTTAAATGGTAAAGCCACTTACCATGATAGCTGTGCCGCTTTGCGGGAGTGTAAAATAAAAACCGGTCCACGCAGCTTGTTGAGTTATGTAAAAGGACTTGAGCTGGTGGAGATGAATGATGTTGAGACTTGCTGCGGCTTTGGCGGCACTTTTGCCGTAAAATTCGATGCCATATCATCTGCCATGGCCGATCAAAAAATAAACAATGCGCTGGCGACCGGCGCTGAATATATCATATCCACCGACATTAGTTGCCTGATGCAGCTCGACGGTTTTATTAAAAATAAGAAGCTTAATTTAAAGACCATGCATATTGCTGATGTGCTGGCGAATGGTTGGGAATAAGTTTGATAATAACTATTCAGTAACGTTTCAGGCAGAGCTTGTAGAAGCCGGTAAGTATAATAACCCCGCATTAGACGGTTCCCAAAATAATCGGGTTGACCTTTTTTTTAAATTGTCATCATACAGAGTGGAATTATCCCGCCCTTGCAACTTTGCAAAACTTTCAGTTCTTTTACTGTCGTAACATCCCCAACCTAAACATCTTCTTTATGACTGACAAAAACAACAATGACGACCTGGTCGTTTCCTATCTTGCCATAAGCAGAACCATCGGCTGGCTTGGATTGCTGCTTCCGTTCATGCTGCTTTTCGGCAACTATGTTGTAAACAGCCTCGACATCCTCAATAGCAATTTCTTTATCAGGACAGACTGCTATACGGCACCCTATAAAGACACCGGTTCTTTCAAATTTTCCATTAGCCATTATTACTACAGCACAGTGGGAGAGTTGTTTACTGCCGTATTATGTGCCGTTGCATTATTTATGTTTTGTTATAAGGGCCATAAACTACGTCCCGGCGAAAAAGGACTCTCTGATAGCGCCATGGCAAACCTCGCCGGTATTTTTGCGCTGGGTGTTGTTTTGTTTCCAACAGCGTCCACATACTGCATTACAGATAGCATGCGTTTTTTCCTGAGCAGCAGCAATACCGGTTATATTCATTTTGCCTTTGCCTGTTTATTTTTCATTACACTTGCCATCATGTCGATGGTTAACTTCCGAAGGACAGCAATACCGGAAGAGTTTGGTAGACTAAAAAATCACAAGACATATTTTGTATGCGGAATTATTATGCTTAGCTGCCTGGTACTGATTGCTGTGTACAGTATATGGATACAGTATATGGCTATCGGGTGGCTGGATAAAACACATCCGGTTTTTTGCCTGGAAGCGATAGCGCTGATAGCGTTTGGAATATCGTGGCTGATAAAGGGGAAGCTGGATATACCTGCGGCTGTTAAGAAAGCGATGCCCGGGAAATAAAACACAGTCTTTACAATCCAATTAAAAGTGATGAAGTAGCGTTACAGCCTAAGGGAGAAAAACAAGCAAAGAACAACCTCTGTTAAGTAAACAGGTTATTGCTGAGCATTTTTAATGTAATTGGGCGATTCGCATTCCTGCCAATATTCCACGATCTTTACCATGACCGCTTTTAGTTTGTCGTAGTTGGCAGGTTTTATAAAAAATCCTTGAATAGATCTGGAATAAGCGTCGATCACATTTTTTTGTTCGGCACTGGTAGAAAAGAAAAGATAAGGGATAGATTTTAGCCTCAGATCTTCATTGTTGTGAATTTTTTCCCGCAATTCCATTCCGCTTAATTTGGGCATATTGATGTCGGAAAGCACAAGAAATGGCTCGATGTCCGTGTCAGTTAAATATTCAAGCGCCTTTACACTGTCGCCAAAGAAAATGAGTTTATTGCCGTAATTAAGTTCTTTAAATATCTCTCCTAAAATTTCCTGGTCATCAACGTCATCTTCAATAATGATAATGGGTCCAGTTTTGTTCATGGTGCAATTTTAGGTTTGTTGGTTAAACTTGGTTCCCGGGCATGTTATTTTTTTAGCTTGCCGCAGAATAGCTAACTCCCTATAAAAAATGTGAACTTATAACCTATAGAGATAAGACGGCGTTAATC
>JANOUJ010000096.1:0-2059 GCA_031416815.1 Chitinophagaceae bacterium | reverse complement strand
CTTTTTGTCTTTCCAATGCCAGCAAATATTCCTGTTTGGCATTATTTAGTTCTTCACTGTAAATGTCAAAAAGCTTATCTCCCTGGCTTATATAGTCACCAACATTTTTAAAATACAATTGTTCCACTCTTCCCATAACTCTTGAACTGATTGCCGAAGTTTTTGTAAGGTCGAAATTTAAGACGGCTGTTAAAACAGTTTGACTGCCAATATTTCCTGAACGGATGGTATCAACGGAAATATTTCCTAATTGAATTTGCTGATCGCTGAGTTGTAATTCATCTTTATTTTGTGCAGTGGATTTTTTTACTGCTGTAAGCGGCATTTTACAGATAGGGCATTTGCCGGGTTTACTTTCCACCACCTGCGGGTCCATCGAGCAGGTATAATACACATCACTATTTTCAACATGCTTATCATGCTTTTTGCCTGAACAGGCCACTAAAAAACCAAGAAAAAATATTAGTATAAAACGCATAACTACTTGTTTACTTTAATAAAGCTTTCGCTGTCAATTAAAAATTGAGCTTTTATCGCCACAGAATCAGTTTCTAATAAACCGCCTGTAATTTGTATGTTATTGTCTATTGTTATTCCGGTAGTAACTTTCAAAGGCCTGAAGCCATCAGTCACTTTTAAAAAAACAATTCTGTCAATACCCAATGATGTTACGGCTTCCTTTGGCAACCAATAACTCATTGCCGAATTTGAAAAGATTAACCCACGCACCTGGCTTCCCACCGGTAAGCGCAGGCCGGAATTATCAAAGTAAACTCTTGCCGAAGTAGTACGGACACCTTCCCTGTAAAAAGGCTCTATAAAATCAATATGCCCCTGGAAAGCTTTTCCTGGCGCAGTTTCCGGTGTTATTTTTACCAACTGCCCTTTTTTAATCAAGGCCTGGCCATCGGTATAAATATCTAATAATGCCCAAGCCTTTGAAGGATTGTAAACACTAAAAAGACCTTGTCCCTTTTGCACATACATACCTTCTTTTAAATTCAATAATTCTGTACTTGGACTAATTGCACCCATAGATGATGAAGATGCCTTCGGGCTCATAGCAGCAGAGCCCCCGCCGGCATTATGCACATGACCGCTTACATTACTATAAACAGTTACAGCAAACAAGGGCTTGCCTGTTTGCATTATTCTTTGTAGCTGGTCAGAACTCATGCCCAACAGCAATAATTTTTGTTTGGCTGCTGCTATCAATGAACCATTGCCTGCATCATTTTTTAAAATGAACAGCAAATTTTGTTGTGCAGTAAGTAGCTCCGGACTGTAGATCTCCATTATTTTCTGGCCTGCTTTAATATACTGGTATTTATAACGGACATATAATTTTTCAATCCTTCCATTTATTCTTGCTGAGATATTTCCGATCATACGGGTATCGTACTCTACCCTTCCAAGCGCATCTATTTTAGCCACTTCCTCTTCCTTTTTAATAGCAGTAACCGGAATGGTGGAGATGACATACTGGTTTGTAGGTTTTAATAATGATTCTAATTGTACACCGGTAATTGAGGCGGCATCCATTTCTTTTTTTATCAGTTGCATTCCACAAATGGGGCAATTACCCGGTTTGTCACGAATGATTTGAGGATGCATGGAACAGGTATATAATTCTTTGGCTTTATCTGCATTCGTGTGTTGAGTATGATCTACCTTTTTATCATTATTACATGCCGGTAAAAGCAGTAATAATGAACAGACAAGTTGTATAATGATTCGTTGCATGTTACTTAATTTCTAAAATGCGTTCTAATTGAGCCTGGTTGGTTAAAAGCTGTTGTAATTGATTCAGGTATTCCAACTGTGTCATGTATAAAGTTTCCCAGGCATCAAAAAGCATAAACAGTTCTTCTGTATTTTGCTCATATCCCAATTGCATGGTTTTATAATTATTCTTTAATGCAGGTATGATATTCTCCTCATACAATTTCAATTGCTTTGTTTTTAAAGTTATTTCATTACGCATACTATAGGCCATTCCGCTATATTCATTCAGCATCATCAGTTTTTGCGATTGCAGTGCTTCGGCCTTCCATTTCAG
>JANOUJ010000095.1:0-2653 GCA_031416815.1 Chitinophagaceae bacterium | reverse complement strand
TCAAAATTAAAGGAGAAGCATTAAATAAAGGCATAAAAAAAGGCCTCACCGAAGTGAGGCTTGTAAATATTATTGCAGAAAATTTATTTCCTTTTCTTCTTGCGGGAGTTTTGCTTACGCTTGCCGAAAATATTTCCTTCTTTAAATCCGGCACCTTCAGGAGGGCCAAGATAGGTTTGAGCACAACGGAAACCAACAGTGCTTGCTGATTGGGTTTCCTGCATGAATCTGCGGGTGCCTGGCGATAACCAATAAGGCCTGTCATTCCAGCTTCCTCCTTTAATAACCCTTGATGAATCGTTGATCAATGATGTAACTCCATAACCATAAAAAACTCCACTGGATGAGTCACCATCCAAATAATTGATCACATCATTTTTTTGATAATTAGACCGGTTCTTAACTTCTTCATCCGAAATATCAACTTTTTTCAGGCGTCCCATGCTGTCTCTTTCATATTCGCCGCCAGAGTTTTTGTAATATTTTTGAAATTTATTACCCCGGAAATAGTTAAAATCTTCAGCGTCTGTGGATGTCATTGGCCTGTACACATCCCCAACCCACTCACTAACATTTCCACTCATATTGTATAAACCAAATGCATTTGGGTAAAACGATTTAATATTACCAGGGATAGCAGCACGGTCATTTAAACCACCAGCTATACCCATATTATCACCTCCACCTCTCTTAAAGTTTGCTAAAAATTTACCCTGCCAGCTTCCACGGCGGTTATCACGTAATCCATTGGGATTATTACTCCACGAGTATATCTGTTGGTTTGAAAACAATTCCTCACCGGATTTCTTTTCATTTTTACGGGGATTTGGGTTTTGAGCCAACATACCATAAGCGGCATATTCCCATTCTGCTTCAGTTGGCAGGCGATAGCCCATATTCAAAATCCCGTCATCCATACGCACAGATGAACGGGGTTTACCGTTAACATCTTTTAAAGCAGATTTTTTTGGCTTATTTCTGCCCTGGATCATATCAGGAGCCATCAGGTAAGTTTCAGTATTAAAGGAACCATCAGCTCCGGCACCTTTCATTTCTCTTTTAATGGCATCTTTTTTAAGATATCCCTTACTTTGAAGATTCAATTCATTTACACGATCTGTTCTCCAGATACAAAAATCGTGGGCCTGGCGCCAGTTTACACCAACAACCGGGTAATAGTTGTAAGACGGAAAACGGAAATAGTATTCTACATAAGGCTCATTATAGGCCAATTCTTCACGCCAAACCAAGGTATCGGGCAGCGCTTTATTGAGAATATTGGTATCACCAGAAAATGTATTTTCAAGCCAGTATAAATATTCACGATAGTGAACATTTGCTACTTCTGTTTCATCAATAAAAAATGACGGCACCGTAATACGGCGAGGTACATTATTCCAGTCGCCCATTACATCCTCGTCTTTGGCACCCATAACAAATGAACCACCCTGCACAAAAACCAAACCTGGTCCTGCTTTAGGATATTTCACTTTGGAAACATGAAAATTACCCATGTTTTTGTCATCGTAATTCCAGCCGGTTGCAGATGACTTGCTTTGTTTTTTGCCAAAAAGGCCACCTTTTTTACACGCACTTAGAGAAAGCGCTGCTATTAAAAGAATTACAGCATTTTTACCGGAAAGTATTTTAGTCATGTTCATTCGTTTGTGGTATTGTTTAACGAAAGGTTTTCTTAATTATTGTATATGAAGTTACAGGCTGCGAATATAAAGACTTTGAGTGAATTTGAAATATTTATGCCTTTTTTTTTCGGGTCAAAAGTGATAAGTATCTGTTAAAAAACGGAGGATAATTTTTAAATATGAAAATTACTTCTGAAAGTAAAGGTTTATAAGGGATTAAGTGCCTGTTATTAAATCTAAAATTCCGGTTGAGAGCTGACTTGATGGTTTATTGTATATTTCTTTCCCTTAAAAATGAACGGCACCCTTGTTTCAAAATAAAAAAACAAAATGGTACCCATGTTTTTAGAACTTGCTCAAACATGAAAATTCTTTTGATCTTAATGAATGCCGAAATCAATTTGACAGGACGTAAGATCCCTTGCAGGCAATACTTTAAAGCAAATTTAAATCCGTATTTTTCCTTTTTAGTTTTACATTTTTTTAGTATCACCATTTCAAAATTTCCATTACACCACAAAAATAATTTTTGTTTTTTTTGGTTAATAAAAACAAGTGTTATAAACTTGCACACAATAAGGAGTAAACGATTGGTAATTATTGAATTGTTTCTTCTGAAAAACCAAAATTGGTTACAGGATTTCTAATTTTTATGCTGTTTGTTATCAAAGCAGTAAAGTGGCAAAGCCGCAATAAACCGAATCACATCCCGTTATTGAGGCTGACTAATGTGGCAAAAGTGATTTTTTTGATACAATTATGGGGTTGAGGCAAAAAAATATTAATAAAAAGTAGTATTGTTGTGAAGGAAAAAGCCTTTATCTTTGAAATCCGCCTGTTTTTAAGTTTTTTTTAACAAGATTTTATATTTTAGTTGTTCATTTAAATAAAACTATTATTTTTACAACACAATACAACCATTAAACTTAACGCTTATAGAGGTAAGTCTACCTAACCAAGACAAATCAAAACGCATGAAAAAAGTAACTTTGAAACTAACTGCCTTAGTT